>CAYYBU010000045.1:0-5533 GCA_964469945.1 uncultured Planctomycetaceae bacterium | reverse complement strand
TTCTACGATGAAATGCTGCGGCTCACCGACTGGATGGGCCGCTTCCATCGCGATTTCTTCCCCCGCGAGTTCAACTGCACCACCATGCGGGAAGGCGACAATTTCTTCTGGTGGGTCGAACTGGGCGGCATGCCCTCGCGGGCGATGGTTAATCCGTCGCAATGGCCGCCGCCGCACGGCACCCAACCCGTTCATCTGAAGGCCAACATCACGGCCAACAACAATCTCTCTATCCAAACCGGCACGACCCGGTTGATCGTCTGGTTGGCGCCGGGCATGTTCGATTTCAAGCGGCCCATCAGCATCGTGGTCAACGGCCACAAGATGAACAACCACGCCTCGAACATCGCGCCCAATCTGGAGACGTTGCTGGAAGACGTCCGCACCCGCGGCGACCGCCAGCATCCCTTCTGGGCCAAGTTCGAGTGTCCCACGGGCCGGACGTTGTCAGAGCCGTGAGGCCGGGAGCTACCGCCGCCATTGAAGCCCGAAGCGCAAGCGAGGGTCTCAGGGCAGTGCTTCCTCGCTTGCGCTTCGGGCTTCATTTCGCCGCGGCGAATCGGGAAGTAGCGTGGGCCTGCGCTCCGCTTGTCCCACCCTACTTGGAGCGCTCTATTTCGGCAACAAGAAGCCCTTGAGGAACCAGCCGTCCGGCTCGCTGACGGCGCCCATGCCGCCCAAGCCCAAGGAGCGGCGCACGACCTGGTAGTCGGGCAGGTTCTTGCCGTTGATCCGCTGCGGCCGCATGACGCCCTTTTTGGCGGCCCCCGAGAAGGTGTTCAACGCTCGGCCCAGTAGCGATTCGCTCTCCGGCATCTTGCCTTGGCGGATCAATTCGTAGGTGGGGCGCAACTGCTCGTCGGTGCGGGCGAATTCCTCGGCGCAGTGGGCCTTGAGGCCCTGCTTCTCGATCGTGGCCGCCACTTGCTTGTACTCGGGGCTCTCGGCCAGACGGTCCTCCTTGGCCAACGGCTTGAGGATCTTCAGCAGGAAGTCGATGTGCGAGGCGACGAACAGATGCCCGTAGGCCACCGTGACGGCCCCGTGGGGAAGGAAATGGACCTCCTTGTCTCCGGCGTCCTTTTCCTCCGTACCCGGCGCGGTGCCCTTCTTCGGCGTCAAGCTGGGCGCTTCGCCGAGCGAAATCGAGGGGACCTTGGGCTCGTCCCCCTGCGCTTCCTCGACGATTTCCCAGATGACGTGGCCGTCAATCACCCGCCGCTTCACGGTGGGGTCGTTCTTCATCGATTTTTCCACGCCCAAGGCGACGGCCTTCTCATCGGTCGTTTCGATGGCGAACAACAACCGTTCGCTGGTCGTGGTGATGGGCAACTCGTTGTCGGTGATGGCAGTCACCCGTTTTCCCAAGTGTTTGATGAGGTCCTCGCGGAGATCGATCTTCGGCCCGTCGGGCTGCGTTTTCAGACCATCCAGGACCTGGTCCCAGACGCCCGTTTCACCCTCGCCGAACAGTTCGTCGAACAAGGGCCCGAAATTGTCGAAAGCGTTGAGGATATCGACGTAGAAACTGGTATAGCTGGCGATGTCGCGGGGCACCCAGTCTTGCGGCGTGTAGTTGGAGCCGTTGGGTAACACGAGCATCTTCATGGACTTCTGGTAAGGCCGCGGCGCGTAAATGGCCGTGCGATGGAGCAACTCGTAGCCGTCCGGGGCGAAATCGACCAGGCCGCCCACACCCTGAATGGCGCTGAAGCCCTGATGGCGAATGACCCCTACGACAGTCTGCCCGCGGCGGCGTTTGGCCACGGGCGTGGCCGCCCGCCGGGCCTCGGCATAGCCCAAGGGGTAAATGAACCAGCGGATCTGATGTTCCTTGACCTCGCCCGCATCGGCCGCGGCACGCTTCATGACCGCCTGGAAGCCGGGCACCTCGGCCAGGCTGCCCTGCGCGTTGCCGGCCGCCAGCCGGGTGAGAATGCCGCGCACCTCGTCCAAGTTGTCCGCGGCGATCAGCAGGCTGTCGACCAGGGCATAGACGGTCCGATTCGGCTCGCTCGCCGCCGCCGGGGCCGCCGCCTTGCCATCGAGCGCCTTGGGAAGTTCCTCTTCGGGCAGGTCGAAGACATTGATGTCGACGCCGCCTACGACCTCGCGGCTTTGCTTGGCCCCTTGTTTGAGTAGGCTGGCGGTGGACTTTTTCAACAATTCTTGGGCCTGCGGCAAATGCCCGCTGACATCGGCGATGATCGCCATGGCCGCCTCGCCCGGCTTCGGTTCGATCAGGGCCACGCCGACCTCGCCGCCAGCCACGCTTTCCATGTCTTCCAGGGTCAGGCCAAGCCGCTCATGGACATTTGCCCAGCGGTGCTGCATCTGGCCGCGCAAGTCCTTGCGGAAGGGGGCCATGACCGGGTCGTCCATCAGTTGCCCCAGTTGCGTCTTCTTCCAATGTTGATTCAGGGCGTCGTAATTGGAAATGGCCAGAAAGCCCACCGTCGTCTTGGGAAGCACGCTTTCACTGAGCCGGGCAGCCGGGGCGATCGCGACCGGCAGCGTCAACAATCCGAAGGCCACCCCCAACCAGAGCCATTTGCGAGTCCGTTGCACGAGAAAACTCCTTCTCAGGGTCCGAGCGGGCGGGCCGCGTCCGGAACAGCGTGATGTCGAAAGTTCGAGACACCAAAGTGTAGTCGGCAGCAACGACTTATGCTAGACCGATTTGCGAAATTGGAGAAGCAAGCGAGAGTTTAACGCCCCTACGCGTGGCTTCGCCGGGTGCCACTGTTGGCGTGTCCAACAGCGCCACGGGAAGCACGGCCATTCCGGCGAAACCGCAAGCGATCTCCAATCGCGGCACCGGGTGCCGCTGTTAGGCGTCGGAAGACAATTAACTACCGACTTTGTTCTGTAGGGAACGCCCTCCGTGGCGTTCCGTGACGTGCGAGAAAGGCCTTTTTCCGGGGCACGGAACGCCACGGAGGGCGTTCCCTACAATGACGCTTTCATCGTCGATTGCGGTAGTTAATTGTCTTCCGACGCCTTAACTTGCCCAACAGTGAAATCCCCAAATCCCCAAATCCCTGGTCCAGCGCCCCAATAGACGCCGCGCCGCCCCCCGTGCATAATACTTGCATTCTCCCTCTCCCCGGGACCACTGCCATGCCGGATTTTCAGCACGAAAGCCTCAGTCACGACGCCATTCACGGCTATATCCCCTTCACTTCCCCCGCCGGGTTGCCCGAAGGAGAGGTCTCCGAGCAACGCATCATCGACGATCCGTGGCTGCAACGGCTGCGGCAGATCCATCAGTTGCAGACCGCCTGGTGGGTCTATCCCACCGCCGAACACACGCGATTCCAGCATTCGCTGGGGGCCATGCATCTGGCCAGCCGCGCCATGGCCACGTTGTTTCCCAGCCTGCGCGAGGTCTGCCCGAGCATTCCCAGCCAGGGCTATGTCGAGTCGCTGATGCGGCTGGCGGCCCTGCTGCACGACGTGGGCCACGGCCCGTTCGGACACTTCTTCGATATGCACTACCTGGCCGATTACGGCCTGAACCACGAGCTGGTCGGCAGCCATATCATTTGTCACGAGTTGGGCGATCTTCTGCGCCGTATCCGCCGCAGCCCCAGCTTCCACCTGGAGCCGCAGGAAACGCTCGATCCGGAACAGATCGCCTTCCTCATCACCCGCCCCCGGGCGGCCGACGCCGACAAGGGACCACGCTGGCTCCGCTTGCTCCGCAGCCTGTTCAGCGGCCTGTATACGGTCGATAACATGGACTTCGTCCTCCGCGACGCCTACATGTCCGGCTACAGCACGCGGGCGTTCGACCTCGACCGGCTGCTGCACTACTCCTTCTTCACGCCGCAAGGGCTTACCGTCCACGAGCGCGGCCTGTCGGCCCTGGTGCGGTTCATCGGCGTCCGCGCCGAGCTGTTCCGCACGATCTATTTCCATCGCACCGTGCGGGCGATCGACCTGGGCCTTCAGGAACTGTTCGTCGATAGCAGGCAGCACCTCTTTCCCGGCAACCCGCTGGAGCACTTGGACGATTACCAGCGGTTGACCGAATGGTCGCTGTTGATGAACGTGTCCGACTGGCACCGCAGCGACAATCCGGTCTTGCGGACGTTGGGCGAGCGGTGGCAGCAGTTTTTGCGCCGCCGTTTGCGCTGGAAAATGGCCGTGGAACGGACGATTTTCTTCGCCCCGGGAGAAGCCGAGCAGAGCAGCGTCTTCAGCAGCGAAAAAGCCTTCGAGATGGCCGTCCGGGAAAATTTGCCGGCGACGCTGAAGGACTTGCCGCTGCGCGTGGACACGGCGCGGCACGTGCATCGTCCCGGCGCGCATGCGCCGACCGCCGGACAGAATTTTCTTTTCGATCCGATCAGCGGCAAGATCCGTAGCCTGGACGATCGCGAGCTGTTTCGCCGCATTGCCATCAGCTACCGCATCTGCCGCATTTACGCCGAGGACCACCACCATAACGCCGAGTTGGCCAGCGCCATCGACCAGATCACCGGCGGCGTCACGGCCGACGATTCGACCAACATGTAGAATGTATCCGGCACACTCCGTGTGCCGTTGCGCAGAACCCACACAGTGTCGTAGTTTGAGCACCATCATGTCGAGCAATCCCAACCAATATGAAAACCCGCTGATTTCCCGCTACGCCTCGGTGGCCATGAGCGCGCTGTGGAGTCCGCACCGGAAGTTCAGCACCTGGCGACGCCTGTGGGTGGCCCTGGCCGAAGCCGAGGCGGAACTGGGGCTGCCGATCGCGCCCGCTCAAATCGCCCAGCTCAAGGCGCACGTCGACGACATCGACTTCCAGGCCGCCGCGGGCTACGAGCGGCGTCTGCGCCACGACGTGATGGCCCACGTCCACGCCTACGGCGACGTTTGCCCCGAGGCGCGGCCGATCATTCACCTCGGCGCCACCAGTTGCTTCGTCACCGACAACACCGACCTGTTGCTGCTGGGCGAGTCGCTAACGCTGGTCCGCCAGCGGCTGCTCGGCGTGCTCTACAGCCTGGCTGACTTCGCAAGGCAGCACCGCGATTTGCCCTGCCTGGCCTTTACTCATTTGCAGCCGGCCCAGCCGACTACCGTCGGCAAGCGCGCCTGCCTGTGGGCCTACGACCTGGTGCTCGACCTGGCCGAGATCGAGCACCACCTTGGGCAACTCAAGGCCCAGGGCTCCAAGGGGACCACCGGCACGCAGGCCAGCTTCCTCAGCCTCTTCCAGGGCGACCACGGCAAGGTCCGCCGCCTGGAGGAACTCGTCTGCCGCAAGATGGGCTTTACCGCCAGTTATCCGGTCACCGGCCAGACCTATTCGCGGAAGATCGATTCCCAGGTGCTGGGCGTGCTGTCCGGCGTTGCCCAAAGCGCCCACAAAATGGCCACCGACCTGCGGCTGTTGGCCCATCGGAAAGAAGTGGAAGAGCCCTTCGAGACCGAGCAGATCGGCTCCTCGGCGATGGCCTACAAGCGCAATCCCATGCGTTGCGAACGGATCTGCTCCTTGGCGCGGTTCGTGATGAGCCTAGAAGCCGGCGCCGCCCAG
>CAYYBU010000044.1:0-10726 GCA_964469945.1 uncultured Planctomycetaceae bacterium | reverse complement strand
AGCCGATAGGCTCGCGGCTGGCGAATGCTTCGCCGTAGCGGGCGCCAATGGACCAGCCCAGGGCGGCCGCCTGATCGCGCAGGCGGTCGACGAAGCTGGGGGGCTCCGCCGGCCTTCCCGCACTGAACTGGCTCCGGTAACACTCGATGGCCGCCCGCTTCTGCTCCCAGTAGTCGCTAATGTCCAACACGAACGCCGGCTGCGGAATCAGTCGCAAGTGGACACAATAGTAGTAAAAGATCCGTTCCGGGTAGTACGGCTCGCCGGGCAGGTCGGTCTTGGTGAGTTTGGACCAGAAGCGGGCGGCCTCGACCAGTTGCGTGGCCGCCGTGTGATCGGGATGGGCATCGACCCAGTAGGGGGCGAAAATCCATCGCGGCCGCGTCTGACGAAACACGCCGGCCAGTTGCCCGCGGGCTGGCAGTGTCGCTTCCAGACTGCGATTGGGCAGACCCAAGTTCTGCCGCCAGTCCAGGCCGAGAACGGCCGTGGCAGCGGCCGTCTCCCGGGCGCGGATTTCCACGGAGCCAAAGGGGGTCGGCTCGCCATTGGTCAAGTCGAGCACCCCCACGGTGCGACCTTCGGCCTTGAACTTCAACAGGGCCCCGCCCATGCCCAGTTCGGCGTCATCCGGGTGGGGCGACACGACCAGAATGTCCAACTTGCTTATTTTATCCATGTCACCCCCCGCGAACTGGGCTTTACTCCGCCTTGCCGTTTTGGGAAACTTCGGCCTCTTCTCTAGACTCCTCGTCGAGGTTGCGCTATGTTCTCAACTCAATTTTCTTCCGGTATACTCTATCGTCAAGTGCTACGCGGGCTGTTGGCGGCCGGGATCCTCTTCCCCCTGGGGGCGACCGGTTGCGACAAATGCAATTTTCTCGGCTCGAACTACGCCGACAACAGCCTCGGCGATCAGGTCCGCCAGTACCGCAAGCCGGACAGCGATGCACAAATGGACGGCGTGAGCGCCAAGTCGCAACAGATCGAGAAGGACTTGGGCTACTAACGTATCCGGCACACTCCGTGTGCCGTTGGCCCGGCGGCACACGGAGTGTGCCGGATACAATGGAAGCAAAGGCGACCGCTCATGCCGCGTAGTGCCGAAGAGCTTTATCAACAGGTCTGCCAGCACGTCCGCCAAACCGCCTTGTGGGCGTCGATGGAAGCCGCGTTGGGCTGGGATGAACGGACCATGTTGCCCGCGGCCGCCGGCCCCTATCGGGCCGAGCAACTCACGGCCATCTCGGGCATGTTGCACCGGCGTTGGACCGATCCGCAACTGGTGGCCGACCTGGCCGAACTGGCCGCAGGCCCCTTGGCCCAAGAGCCTTCCCGCGATGCGGCGGTCACCATCCGCCGCTTGAAACGCCGCGTCGATCGGCGGGTGAAACTGCCGCAAAAGCTGGTCGAAGAGTTGACGCGCACCGCCGTGCTCGGGCAGCAGGCCTGGCAACAGGCCCGCCAAGACAACGACTTTCCCTCCTTCCAGCCGTTGCTGGAACGGACCATCGCCTTGAAATGCGAGGAGGCCCAAGCGCTGGGCTATCCGCAATGTGCCTACGACGCCTTGCTGGACGACTACGAACCGGAAGAACGGACGGCCAACGTGGCCCGCGTGTTGGCCGATCTACGCGAGCAGTTGGTGCCGCTGGTGGCGGAAATCCGCCAGAGCCGCCGCCGCCCGAAGCTGTCCATCCTGCAACGCTGCTATCCTGTCGCCGAACAAGCGGCCTTCGCGCGCGAGGCCGCCGTGGCCATCGGCTTCGACTTCAACCGTGGACGAGTCGATGTGACGGCCCATCCATTTTGCACCACGCTCGGCCCCCACGACTGCCGCATCACCACGCACTACGACCCGCAGTTCTTCAACTCGGCCTTCTTCAGCGTCTTGCACGAGGCTGGACACGGACTCTACGAGCAGGGACTGCCCAGCGAACACTACGGCCTACCGCTGGGCGAAGCCGTCTCGCTGGGCATCCACGAGTCGCAATCGCGGCTGTGGGAGAACCTGGTCGGCCGCAGCCATGCCTTCTGGGAACACTTCTTCGCCGCGGCCCAAGGGCATTTCCCGGCCGCCCTGGGCGACGTTGCCCTGGATGACTTCTACGCCGCCCTGAACCACGTCGAGCCTTCGTTGATCCGCATTGAAGCCGATGAGGCCACCTACAATCTGCACATCCTCATCCGCTTCGAATTGGAACAGGCCCTGCTGGAAGGTCAACTATCGGTCGCCGACCTGCCGGCGGCCTGGAACCAGATGTACCGCACGCAGTTGGGCGTGGAACCGGCCCGCGACGCCGAGGGCGTACTTCAAGACGTCCACTGGAGCGCGGGCCTGGTGGGCTACTTCCCCACCTATGCCCTGGGCAATCTCTACGCGGCCCAGTTTTTCGCCCAGGCCGACGCCGAGTTGGGCGGACTGCACGCGCAATTCGCCCGCGGCGAGTTTCTGCCGCTGCGGCATTGGCTGGCCGAGAAGATCCATCAGCAAGGGCAGCGTTATACGGCCGCGGAACTGGTCCAGCGCGTCACCGGCCGGCCGCTATCTTCCGAGCCGCTGCTGCGGCACCTGCGGGCCAAGTTCGGCCCGCTCTACGGACTATAGACCAGCGGCCCAACACAAGCGACCGGGAAATACACCCCCCTGCAAGGCGATGAGAAGTGTCGCCGCGCGCGTTGCGGCCGCATTTTCCGCCCCGAATAGTGGTTTTGCGGCTCATTCGGAGTTAGACTAGATGGGTCTATATCACCGCAGGGAAACACTTATGTCTCTTATTTCCAGTTGTCCTAAGTGCCAGAAACACGTGACCATCCCCGAGGGCGCCGCTGCCGACGCGCTGGTTCGTTGCCCGCTTTGCCACGTCGAATTCGACTTGGGCGAAGCGCTGGCGTTGATTCCCCCCGCACTGATTGTCGTCATCGCGAAAAGCACCAACGAGGCCGGAGAAACCGTGCTGGCGCCGCCAGCCGACGAGGTGGGCCTGTTTGCGTTCGCTGACGAACACGAACTGGCCGCCGAGCACGAGTCGCTTAGGCAACCTGTCGAGTTCTTCGAGGACAACGGCGAAGAGATCGCCACCGCGGACGAGGAAGAGGATGCGGCCGTCTTCGGCGCCATCACCGGCAAGCTCCCGTCGGCGGAAGAGGGCGCAGCGGCCAAGCGGTTGCCTCCCAAGCTGCCCGGTGTCGCCGCGAGCGACGAGGTAGACGAAGCGGGGGAACCAGTCAAGAAAAAGAAACGCCGCCGACCACGACAACCACATCCCGTGCGGGTCGGTATCGGCATGATGATGTCCGGTCTGCTGGCCGTGGTCGTCGGCTACTACGGGCTGAACTTCTTCGGCGGCGAGCAGTACGACATCTGGCCCATTTATCTCCCCGGCGTACCCCATACCTACAAGCATTGGCCGGGCAAGACTCCAATGGCCCAGAACAAAGCGGGCGCGGCCAAGACGCAAGCGACCGGTAATACGCCGACTCCGCCCAAGGCGCCTGCCGCCTCGCCGCCAGCGATCCCCAGGGGGACGGCCGCGGTGATTCCGGCGACGGCGCCCTTGCCGAAGGCCGATAAGAAGCCGGAAGCCAAACTGGAGAGCAAACCAGCAGCCAATCCAGCCGATCAAGCGGTGACGAAACCTGACCGTTCGCCGCTGGCGATGGTCGATAGCAAGCCGGCGGCAAAACCGGAAACCAAGCTGAAGCCGGACAGCGATTTGCCGTCCGATCCCGACATGAGTGGGAGCAGTGATTCCGTCGCGCAACCGGACTTCGCCCCGGCGGGCAACGTGCCGGCAGCACCCGACTTGAAGCCCGTCGGGACAGACGCCAAGCCGGAAGCGCAACCCGAGGCCAAGCCGGAAGAAAAGCCCGACGCGAAACGGGAAGAACAACCCGACAAAAAGCCCGCCGCGAAAGCGGACGTGAAGCCGGAGTCGAAACCGGAAGCCAAACCGGAAGAGAAATCGGCGCCGAAGCCGGAAGTCAAGCCGGAAGTCAAGCCCGAGCCAAAGCCCGAGCCAAAGCCGGAAGTTAAGCCAGACGTGAAGCCGGCGCCGAAGCCGGAAGCCAAACCGGACGTGAAGCCGGAAGCCAAGCCCGACGACAAGTCGGATGATTTGCAGCCCAAGACGGAAGTGAAGAACGTCGCGCTGCCGGCGGATTACGTGGGGCCGCGCAATCCGCCCTCCTATGATGTGGCCGCGGCGGACAAGACCTTCAAGGCCGTGCAAGGCTCGTTCTCCGCGGACGTCACCCCCGAAGTGTACGAGCGAATCCGCCGCCTGGGCGAAGTGCTTACGTTCCTTAATGCGGACCAGGCCAAGCTGGCCGAGCAGAAGCAAGCGGTCCAAACGCTGTTGTCCAAAGCGGCGTCGCAGCCCGCACAGATGGACAAGATTGCCCAGTGGGCCAACGAGTTGTTGGCCGCCGGCGCCGACGTCAAAGGCGGCATCTTCTTCACCGGAACGGTGACGGGGGTCGGCGTTCAGGGCGCCTTGCACGGCGCGGCCGTGCGGTTGCCCGGCCAGCCCAAACCCGTCAGCGTGATGAGCAGCCAAGCGATCTCCATCGCCAAGAACGACCGGGTACTCGTTTTGGGCAGCATCGTGCGCGAGCCGGCCAAGAACCTGGTGGGCTACAAGGGGTCCCAAGCGGTCATCATTTGGGCCGCACTGGCCATCAAGCTGCCCGAGGCGAAGTAGTCCAATGTGCCCCGCGCGGGGCACCCGGCCCGCAAGAGAATGCCGTGAGCCAGGTATTCTTTTGCGGGCCGCTTGTTTCGCCCTTGATTTCCAAGCCGATCGGGGCTAGATTAGTTTTATGGCACTGAGACTGAATCTCAACTAACTTCGCCCCCCGGTCGATAACTCATAATGATCCCTCCTGCTATTCCGGCCGCTGCCGCGGCATCTGAGGCAGCCGTTCCCTTGCAGCTTTTGCAGACCGGTCAACGGGGCTGCGTAAGCCGCATTGTAGGCCATCCCGATCACGTCCATCGCCTCGAGGAATTCGGGCTGTGCGATGGCGTGCAAATCGAAATGTTTCGCCCCGGCAACCCCTGTATCATTCGTCTGGCAGGCAACAAGATCTGCATCAGGGCGGACGAATTGCTCGATGTCCTCGTGGTGCCCACTCTCAATCCGAACTGTTGATGTCCACTGCCCAGCGCACGCTGATCGTCGCCCTGATTGGCAATCCCAACACGGGCAAGTCGACGCTGTTCAGCGCCCTGGTCGGCATGCATCAACAGGTGGGCAACTACCCGGGCGTTACGGTCGAGAAGAAAACCGGCCGCATGGAGCACGCCGGCCGCGATTATGAGGTGATCGACCTGCCGGGCCTCTACAGCCTGGCGCCGCGCTCGCGCGACGAGATGGTGGCGGTCGATGTCCTGTTGGGACGGGAAAAGGACGTCGCCGCGGTGGATGCCGTCGTCTGCCTGGTCGATGCGGGCAATCTACAGCGGAATTTCTATCTCCTCAGTCAGGTGCTGGAACTGGGCTTGCCCACCGTCGTGGCCGTGAACATGGTCGACGTGGCGGCCCGTCGCGGCATCACCATCGATTGGCAAAAACTCCAGCAGCGTCTGGGAGTGCCCGTGACGCCGATCCAGGCCAATCGCCGCCTGGGACTTGCCGAATTGAAGACGGCGCTCGAGGCAGCGATCGGCCGCGGTCCGCGCACGGCGCCGTCGCCCTTTCCCGAAGCGTTCGAGCGCGAGGTGGCCGAACTGGAAACCAGTGGCCTGGGCGCGGCGAGCGACGCGCCGCCTTTGCCGCGCTGCCTGGTGCGGCGGCTCTTGCTGGATAGCAGCGGTTATCTGCAAAAGGCCTTGCTCCCCGCGGCCAACGGGGCCCTGCGCCGGCACTTGACGCAGGCCCGCGCCCGCTTGGCCAAGGCCGGCTGCGGCGTGCCGGGGATCGAGACCACGGTTCGTTACGGCTGGGCCCGCGACGCTCTGGAAGGCGCCGTCAGCGAGCCCAAGCAGTACCACCTCACGACCACCGATCGCATCGACCGCATCCTCACGCACCGCCTGTGGGGCCTTTCCCTTTTTGCGCTGCTGATGCTGGTCGTGTTCCAGGCGGTCTTCGTGTGGGCCAGGCCATTGACCCGCGGCATCGACTGGCTCACCACGGCCATCGGCGGCTGGGTGGAAGCCTCCCTGGCCGAAGGCCCGTTGCGCAGCCTGCTGGCGGACGGCGTCATCGGCGGCGTCGGCGGCGTGCTGGCCTTCCTGCCGCAAATCCTCCTGCTCTTCTTCTTCATCGCCATCCTGGAAGATTGTGGCTATATGGCCCGGGCGGCCTACCTGATGGACCGGCTCATGGTCCGCGTGGGCCTCAGCGGCCGCTCCTTCATTCCCATGCTCTCCTCGTTCGCCTGCGCGATTCCCGGCATCATGGCCACGCGGGTGATCGAAAACGAGCGCGACCGGCTGACCACCATTCTCGTCGCTCCGCTGTTGACCTGCTCGGCGCGATTGCCGATCTACGCCATGCTGATCGCCGCCTTCATTCCCGCCCAGCAGTATCTGGGCGGCTGGCTCACCTTGCAGGGGCTTACCCTGGCGGCCCTCTATGCGCTGGGCATCGTGGCCGCGGTCGCGGTGGCCCTGCTGTTGAAACGGACGCTCTTGCGCGGCGCCACGCCGCCGTTCCTCATGGAACTGCCCAGTTACAAGTGGCCATCGCCGGTCACCGTCGTGATGCGCATGGCCGAGCGCGGCTGGGTCTTCCTGCGCTGCGCCGGCACGCTCATACTGGCCATTTCGGTGTTGATCTGGGCAGCGTTGTACTTTCCGCACGATCCGCGGCTGGTCGAGCCGCTACGTCAGCGACAGCAGCAACTGCAAGCCCAACACGACCGCCTGGCCGAGACGGATCCGCGTCGCCAGGAATTGTCGCAGCAGCTTGCGCAACTACAACGCGACATTCTCGGCGCCCATCAGCGGCACAGCTTCCTCGGCCGACTGGGACGCGTGATCGAGCCGCTGGTGGCCCCCTTGGGTTGGGACTGGCGGATCGGCTGTGCGGTGATCGCCTCGTTGCCGGCGCGGGAAGTCGTGGTGGCCACGCTCGGTGTGATGTATAATTTGGGCAAAGTCGATGCGGATTCCGCCAACGGCGCCAGCCAACTTCAAGCCGAGTTGCGACGCGCCCGCTGGCAAGGCACCGACCGGCCGGTGTTCACCATACCGGTGGCGTTGTCGGTGATGGTCTTCTTTGCCCTGTGCGCGCAATGTGCGGCCACGCTGGCCGTCATCCGTCGTGAAACCAACAGTTGGCGCTGGCCCGCCTTCACCTTCGCCTATATGACCTTGCTGGCCTACGTGGGGGCATTGGTTACCTACCAGGCGGGAACGTGGCTGGGCAGTTGAGGACCTGTATCCGGCACACTCCGTGTGCCGTTCCGGTCGGCGCCGGATACCGTGAGGGCGTGAGCGGAGATTGATCCATGTATCTGGATTGGCAAACCTTCGTCGTGCTGCTGCTGGTCGCGCTGGCCGCGTGCTACGTCGGCCGTACGCTGCTTCGTGCCGCACGCCGCCGCACGTCGACGCCTTGCGGCTCCTGTTCCCAATGCTCGGGCGCGCCGCCGCAGCTTATCGCAATGGAAACGCCGGGGAAGCAAAGCGTAGGTCAGGCTGTGCCCGACACCACCGGTCCCTCAGGCATAACCTGACCTACGAATTGCCAGCGCAACTTGTGCCGCAGAGCCGTTCCCTTTTTCGACGGCCCATTGCCAGGCGAGCGGAGGCCCTTTATGATGCTTCTGTGCGGTCGACTGCGGCCACCACCCGATTGACGGAGCAGGGATCAGGAGCACGGATGAACATGGCTACTGCCGACCGTATCGACGCGAAACATTCCCCCGGACGGGTCAGTTCCGAGATTCTCGACCGCCTTCCTCCGCAGAATCTGGAGGCCGAGAAGGGCGTGCTGGGCAGCCTGCTGTTGGATCCGCAGATGTGCGACGAGGTGGCCCTGGCCCTGCACGCCGACGACTTCTATGCCGACGCCAATCAAAAGCTCTACCGGCACCTGTTGGCCCTGCACGACGAGGGCAAGCGGATCGATACCACGCTCTTGATGGAGCGACTCCGCCAAGCGGGCGATTTCGAGGCCGTCGGCGGGGCGGCCTACCTGGCCGAAGTGCTGCAATCGGTCCCCTATGCCGCCAACGCCATGCACTACGCGGAGATCGTCCGCCAGAAAGCCACCTTGCGCGCCCTGATCCACGCCAGCACCGAGATCCTCCGCGAAGCCTGGGACCCGGGCATGGAAGTGCGCGACGTCATCAATCAGGCGGAAGAAAAGATTTTCTCCGTGCGCGACCGCCGCAGCACCGACCAGGTGGCCAATATCCACGACGTGCTGGTCGAGGCCTTCGAGCGCATCGACGCCCGCCTGGAACGCGGCGAGGGCGGGGGCATTCCCACCGGCTACCGCGATCTGGACGCCCTGACCGGCGGCCTGCACGGCTCGGAATTCATCGTCTTGGCGGCCCGGCCCAGCATGGGCAAGACCGCGTTGGCCACCAACATCGCCGAGTACGTGGCCATCGAGGCCGGCATTCCGACGCTGTTCGTCAGCCTGGAAATGGCGCGGCTGGAATTGGCGCAGCGGCTGCTCTGCTCGCAGGGCCGCATCGACGCCAACAAGTTCCGCAGCGGTTTCCTTTCCGGCGAGGATCGCAAGAAGCTCATCGAGGCCTCGGCCCGGCTGGGCAAGGCGCCGATCTTCATCGACGACACGCCGGCCCGCACGGTCACCGAGATCGCCGCTTGCGCGCGGCGCCTGAAGCGCAAGCAAGCGCTGGGGTTCATCGTCATCGACTACCTGCAACTGGTGCAGCCGGACGATCCGCGCGATCCGCGGCAGGAACAGGTGGCCAAAATGGCGCGCCGCCTGAAGTGCCTGGCCCGCGAGCTGAACATCCCCCTGCTGTGCCTGGCGCAGTTGAACCGGCAGGTGGAGGCGGGCAAGGAGGGCCATCGCCCCAAGCTCAGCCACCTGCGCGAGTCGGGCGCCATCGAGCAGGACGCCGACGTGGTGATGTTCATCCACCGCGAGGAGATGTACCACTCCAAGGAGGAGGCGCAGGAGATGGACGTGCTCGGCCAGGCCGACGTCATCGTCGCCAAACAGCGCAACGGCCCGACCGACGACATCAAACTGGCATGGTTCGACAAGTACACGCGGTTCGAGAACCTCTCGCAAAAACCGCACGAGGAATTCGGCCAATACGCCGACGATTTCTGAAGACGGGCTGAACCGGTGCTTTGGCCCCGGCACTTGTGCCGGGTTCCGCCGGCCGCAAGCGGCCGGGCTCAAATGTGATTACCGGCCCGGCGCGCCGGGAAGGTGATACTGCTTTCCCACTTCGCTCCCCGATTCGCCGGGCGCCTGGTTGAACTCCAGGGAGCGGGCGCCATCCACGTAGGAACGATTGCTCTTCGGCCAGTAGAAGATCTTCTGCGCCGCGGCCTTGGAGGTCTTGCCCCCCTCGACCACTTGTCGGTACAACTCGGCGTCGGTGCGGCCGTCGCCCTCCAGGATCAACAGGTCCTTGATCTCGGCATAGCTCATGCGCGCGGCCCGCGCGGTGAAGATACCGCCTTCCGCCACGACGTTGCCCGCCGCCATGAGCTCCATCGCCCGCGTGTTGCTGTTGGGCGCCGACATGTCGTTGACCGCCAGTTCGTCGCAGTGCAGCAGTGCGCCCTTGGGTCCCAACGCCTTGGGGTCGTCGCTGTCGAGGGTGGCCATCCAGGAATCGACCGGGGCGTAGGCCGCCCGCACCTGGTCGTGGAAGGTCGCGTCGTGGTGATGGATATTGCCGGTGATGTAGCCTTGGAATCGCACCTGCTTGCAGGTGAGTTGATTGGGGTCGGCGGCGCGCGGCACGGGCAGGGCGACGGGCCGCACGGCGGCGGCGTCGGCCGGGGCGCCGGGAGCGCCGGGCAACAGATCGGCGGCGCCGCGCCGCACGTCGATGAGCCAGCCGGGCCCGCTGGCCGTCAGCGCGCCCGTCTGCATGTTGACTCCCAGGTTGACGACCTCCATGCGACTTTGTGCGACGAGTTGTTGTTGCGGATCCAACGCATGGTTCTCCATCGCCACGCCGCCCTCGCAGAAAATCTGCTCGACCTGCGGCTGTTGCTCCATCTTGGGCTCGGCGAAGCGGATGGGCTGTTGCAGTTTCACCTCCATGACGTCCGTCCGCAGACGCTGCGTGGTTCCGGTGGCCACCACCGATTGCTCGAACCGCGCGGTGCGGCCGTCGAAGTGCATGCGGTGTTGCCATTCGACCTGCAAAGGATGGACGGTCGGCAGGGGATGGCCTTCCATGTCTCGGTCCAGCGGCAATTCCATCTGGCCGGGCCCGTCGATCCACATGCGGTTGGCGCCGCGATCGAGGTTCAAATTGGAGCCGGTCAGCGTCAGCCCGCGCCCCTCGAAATGGGCCGGCCGGCCCAGCACCAGCACGACGGCGGCGCGATTGGCCTCGGTGACCTTGAGCCGGCTGCCGGTGATCCGCAACGGCTTTTGATCGGGCTCGGCCGTCTGCGTCTCGCGGAAGTCGACGTTGTCCTCGACCATCAATTCGGAGAGTTCGCTGCGCTGGTCCTGGAGCAGCACCTTGGCGCGCAGCAAGCGGCCGAGGATTTGCAGATGTTGCTGCCGCGGCGGCGGCGGCGCGCCGCCAGCCTGCGGCGCCC
>CAYYBU010000043.1:0-10740 GCA_964469945.1 uncultured Planctomycetaceae bacterium | reverse complement strand
CTGTTTCCAAGTACGACGTCGTCCGAAAACATGGACCTGTCCCCCTCTTCCCCGCTGCGGCGTCTTTCCCTACCGGGCGGCATGGAAGGGCCCGGAAGACGGCTTGTCCTGGGATCGCGAATTCGCTAAACCCTGCGACTTTGTTTTCAAGAATCTACGCGTCTTCTGGCTCAGCAGCATCGGCATCATTCCCCTGCCGGCGCTGTGGCTGGCCTCCCATTCGTTCGCCTTCTTGATCGGCGTCCAGATCCTCTCCGGCGCGATCTGGTCGGCCTACGACCTGAGGCAGCCAGCAGGAAATAGGCTACCCAAGGTGTTGAACCGCTGTAGGGAACGCCCTCCGTGGCGTTCCGGTTTCTCGGTGACGCACGGAACGCCACGGAGGGCGTTCCCTACAGCGGCGGGTAGTTTTCTTCCTGCCGGCTGCCTGACCACGCTGCTGCTGTTTTTTGAAACCATTCCTAGCGAAAAACGGGTCGGCGCGCTCACGGTCTTCAATCTGGCCAATGCGGCCGCCATCGTGGCCGGCTCGGCCGTCGGCGCCATCCTGCTGGCCTGCTTCGACGCCAGCCGCGACGCCTACCTGGCGCTGTTCGTGATTTCGACCGTGGCGCGGGCGGCGGCCCTGGTGCTGCTGGTTCGCATGCCGCGAATTGTCGTCTTGCATTCGACCGCCCTGCCGTCCGAGACCATCCGGCCCTTGCCGCCGCGGCCGGTGCGACCGCTGCGTCCCAGCGGCACCGCGCACCTGCCCGGGCTTCATTGGCCGCAGGGATCCGTGTCGGCAGCGGTTACCGCTCCCGCGGAAACCTGGCCAGAGTAGTCATCGCCCAAGCTGCCCGGGGTGAAGGGGGCTGTTCCCCGGGGCGATTTTCGCTACAATGCGGACGTGTTGGATGAGCCCCTGTTCAGCAAGGCGACCGGGTGACGATGCGCGGCCCTCTATTTCCCCAATGGATCGACCGAGCCCGGCCGCTGGCTGGCATCCTGTTGGTAGTGGTGCCCGGTTATCTGGTCTGCATGGTCTATTACGGCGGCTCGCCGCAGACGTTGGCCGTGGGTTACCAACCCAAGCAGCCGGTGCCCTATAGCCACGCCTTGCACGCCGGCGAACTCGGGATCGACTGCCGCTATTGCCACACCACGGTGGAGAAGGCCGCGCTGGCCGCCGTCCCGCCCACGGCCACCTGCATGAACTGCCATGCCATGATCGCCACTACCAGCGCCAAGCTGCTGCCGGTGCGCGAGAGCGCCGCCAGCGGCGACGCCATGCATTGGCAGCGGGTCCACGACCTGCCGGATTACGTCTATTTCAACCATAGCGCGCACGTCACCCGCGGCGTGGGCTGCGTCTCCTGTCATGGCCGGGTGGATAAGATGGAGCAAGTTTACCAGGCCAAGAAGCTCAGCATGGGCTGGTGCCTGGACTGCCATCGCAATCCGGAGCAGCATTTGCGGCCGCGGCAGTTCGTGACCGACATGACGTGGGTGCCCGAGGAGGATCAGGCGGTGCTCGGCGCCCGCTTGAAGAAGGAAAACGACATCAATCCCCCCACGGACTGCTCGACATGTCATCGCTAGATCGCGGTAAAGGCCGTAGGGTGGGTCAAGGCCGCGAGGCTTCTGGTGGGGCTTCGCAAACCGGACAACCGTCGATCTGCGCGTCGCCGCCTGCCAACCTGAACGCCGCGACCGCAGTCCCACCAGCATCACGGTTTGCTAGACCCACCCTACAGCCTGTCGAGGAATACTGGCGCAGCCTGACGGAGTGGGCCGAGACGCCCGGGGGGCGCGATTTCTTGGAAGCCGAATTCCCGGCGGTCGCCGATCCGCAGGGTATCAGCCGGCGGCGCTGGTTGCAGTTGATGGGGGCCTCGCTGGCGCTGGCGGGGGCGGCCGGTTGCCGCTGGGAGAAACGCGAGTTGCGGCCCTTCGCCAAGCGGCCGGCGGATCGCGTCCCCGGCCAATCGCAGCGGTTCGCCACCGCCATGGACATGGCCGGCCAGGTGTTGGGGCTCATGGTCACGTGCGTCGACGGGCGGCCGATCAAGGTGGAGGGCAATCCAAAACACCCGACGAGCCTGGGGGCGACCAATGCCTTCGCCCAGGCGGCCATTTTGGAGCTCTACGATCCGGACCGCAGCAAGGAGATCATCCAGCGGACCGGCGAAAAGGAAGAGGTGCGCACGTGGTATGAATTCGACGCCTTCGCCCGCGAGCATTTTGCCGCGTTGAAGAAGAACGGCGGCGAGGGCTTTCATGTGCTTTCGGAGGCGAGCAGTTCGCTGACGTTGGGGTGGATGTTTCCCGAGTTGCTCGAGCAGGCTCCCAAGTCGCAGTGGCACTTTTATGAGCCTGTCCGCGGGAGCAGGAGCGGGTGGACGGCTTATAGCGACTGCGATTTTTCGCTTCTCGCGGCGCGGACGATCGTGTGCTTGGATGCCGACATTCTGGATCTGTATCCCGGTGCCGTGCGTTACGCGAGGGAATTTGCCGGTGGCCGCGACGCTGCGGACGGCGAAATAAACCGGCTTTATGTGGCCGAACCAACCTACTCGGTGACCGGTGCTGCTGCCGTCCATCGCTTGGCGGTGCGGTGCCAGGATATCGCCGCGGTGGCCCGGGCGCTCCACCATGAGATCGAGGGATTGGCAAGTGGCATTCGCCATGAGGCATCGAAAAATGCCTTCATCCGCGCGGCTGCTCAAGACCTGTGGGCCCATCGCGGAAAGGGCGTGGTCCTTGCAGGACCGCGCCAGCCCTTCGAGACGCGCAGGTCGGCGTATGAAATGAACGCGATGCTGGGCAATGTTGGCGAAACAATTGTCTACCTGGAAGGCAAACCCGACCCCGTCGCGCCCGGTAAGGATCTCGCACAGTTGGCGGCCGATATCCACAGCGGCAAAGTGCGGACGCTGCTGATGCTCGGCGGCAATGCGGCTTACGATGCCCCGGTCGATCTGGACTTCACGGGGGCGCTGGCCAAGGTCCCGACCTCGATTCACCTGGGTCTGTATCGCAACGAAACCTCTCGACTTTGCACGTGGCACATCCCGCAGTCCCACTTCCTGGAGGCGTGGGGCGATGCCCTTGTGGAACTGCCCCGCGTCCGCGCGGCGTCAAGGACGGCGGTATTCAGCGCGATTCAACCGCTGATCGAGCCGCTTCACAGCGGCAAATCGGCCCTCGATCTGCTGGCCCTGATCGTCGGCGTCGAGGCCGCCAGCGGGGATGCTTACGTGCGCAAGACGTTCTCCACGATGGTCGGCGACGACGATGGGCGACGTTGGCGAGAACTTCTTCACGACGGTGCGGATGACCCGCCAGTGATTAGCGGCCGACCGATGGCTCCAACGGGACCGCATCCCAAGGCCGCCGCGCCGTCCGGCCTCGCTCCTGAGATTCCCGCGCCGCCGATCAAGAATGGCGAGTTGGAAATCATCTTCTGTCCGGACTCCAAGGTCTACGACGGCCGCTTTGCCAACAACGGCTGGCTGCAAGAATTGCCCGACCCGATGACCCGGCTCACCTGGGACAATGCGGCCCTGATGAGCCCGGCCACGGCGGCGAAACTGGGCGTGGCCAGCCAGGATGTCGTGCGATTGCAATACGAGGGGCGCGAGCTGGAAGCACCGGTGTACGTCATGCCGGGGCAGGCCGATGGCACCGTGGCCCTGCCGCTGGGCTACGGCCGTACCGCTGCCGGCAAGGTCGGTGGCAGCGTCGCCGATGGCGTGCCGCCAGTCGGGTTCAATGCCTACCTGCTGCGGACCAGCAAGGCGATGGATTTCGGCAGCGGACTGCGCGTCGAGCCGACCGGCCGGACGCACGTGCTGGCCACCACCCAGGACCATTTCGCCATCGACACGGCCGGCCTGGCGACGCGGCTGAAGCGGATTCCCACGCTCGTCCGCGAGGCGACGCTGCGGCAGTATCGCGACGACCCCAAGTTCGCCCAGGAAATGGTCGAGCATCCGCCGCTGGATTCGCTCTGGCAGGAGCCGCGCTATGACGGGCATCGCTGGGGCATGACCATCGACCTGTCGCGGTGCATCGGTTGCGGGGCGTGCGTGGTGGCTTGCCAGGCGGAGAACAATATCCCCGTGGTGGGCAAGGATCGCGTGCTCCGCGGCCGGCAGATGCAATGGCTGCGGATCGACCGCTATTTCCGCGGCGCGGCGGACAGTCCGCAGGTCGTCTATCAGCCGGTGGCCTGCCAGCAGTGCGAGATGGCCCCTTGCGAAGCGGTGTGCCCCGTGGCGGCGACGACGCACAGCCACGAGGGGCTGAACGACATGGTCTACAATCGTTGCGTGGGCACGCGGTACTGCTCGAACAATTGCCCCTACAAAGTGCGGCGGTTCAACTTCTTCAATTACCACAAGGATCTGGAAGAGCCGCAAAACGAAGTGGCCAAAATGGCCTACAACCCGGAGGTCACCGTGCGCAGCCGGGGCGTGATGGAGAAATGCACCTATTGCGTGCAGCGCATCCAGAATGCCAAGATCGTGGCCAAGAACGAGCGTCGGCCGCTGGTCGATGGCGAGATCAAGACCGCCTGCCAGCAGGCGTGCCCCACGCAGGCGATCACCTTCGGCGACCTGGCCGACCGCACTAGCGCCGTGGCACGGCTGGCCGCCAGCGATCGGGCCTATGGCATGTTGGCCGAGTTGAACGTCAAGCCGCGGACATCGTACCTGGCGCGGATCAGAAACCCCAATCCCGAGTTGGAAAAGTAATGTATCCGGCACACTCCGTGTGCCGTTGCGAGCGGCACACGGAGTGTGCCGGATACGATAAACCATGAGCAGCATCGCGCTACCCATCGACGACAACACCGGCAACGACCCCGTGCAGCGGGCGCCGCTGACGCTGGGCGGGCAAGACTTCGCCTCGGTCACCGAAACGGTCTGCCGCGTGGTCGAGCGGCCGCGGCCGCCGCTGGCCTGGTACGTCGCTTTCACGATCTCGGCGGCCTGGACCGGCTTCTTCATGCTGTTGGTCGGCTATCTGATCGCCACCGGCATCGGCGTGTGGGGAAACAATATCCCCGTGGCCTGGGCCTTCGACATCACCAACTTCGTCTTCTGGATCGGCATCGGCCACGCCGGGACGCTCATCTCGGCGATCCTCTTCCTCTTCCGGCAGAAGTGGCGCACGGGCGTGAACCGCTTCGCCGAGGCCATGACCATCTTCGCGGTGATTTGCGCGGGCATTTTTCCCGGCATCCACATCGGCCGCGTCTGGTTCGCGTATTGGCTGGCGCCGTATCCGAACCAGATGTCGATCTGGCCCAACTTCCGCAGCCCGCTGCTATGGGACGTGTTCGCCGTGAGCACCTATTTCACCGTGTCGCTGCTGTTCTGGTATCTGGGCATGATACCGGACCTGGCCACGCTGCGCGACCGGGCCACGTCGCGGTGGCGGCAGATGGCCTATGGCACGTTCGCCCTGGGCTGGTGTGGGTCGGCCCGGCAATGGCACGTCTACGAGCGGGCCTATCTGTTGCTGGCCGCGCTGGCGACGCCGCTGGTGGTGAGCGTGCATTCCGTGGTGAGTACGGACTTCGCCGTGGCCCAGCTTCCCGGCTGGCACACGACGATCTTCCCGCCCTACTTCGTGGCCGGGGCCATCTTCAGCGGCTTCGCCATGGTGGTGACGCTGATGGTGCCGGCCCGGGCGTTTTTCGGCCTGAAGGAACTGGTCACCATCCGGCACCTGGACAACATGAACCGCATCATCCTGGCCACCGGCTGCATCGTGGGCTATTCGTATGGCGTGGAGGTTTTCACGGCTTGGTACAGCGGCAATCCGTATGAATGGGCCGCCGTGATGAACCGCGCCTGGGGGCCTTACGGCTTCGGCTACGGCATCATGATCCTCTGCAACGTGCTGGCGCCGCAGTTGTTCTGGCTGAAGAGTTGGCGGGTGACGCCCTGGAAGATGCTGATCGTCTGCCTGATGGTCAACGTGGGCATGTGGTTCGAGCGGTTCGTCATTATCGTCGCCTCGCTGAGCCGCGATTTCCTGCCGTCGAGTTGGAAGGTCTTCGTGCCCACGTGGGTCGATCTGTGCATGTTGGCGGGCAGTTTCGGGCTGTTTTTCACGCTGTTTTTGTTGTTCTGCCGTTATTTGCCCATGGTGGCGATGGCCGAGGTCAAGCAAGTGCTGCCGCATGAGCGGGAGGAGCACTACGATGCGTAATGCAAGATACAACCAAACCGCCCTCACCCCCGGCCCCTCTCCCGCCTGTCGTACACGACAGGCCAGGAGAGGGGAGATGTATCCGGCACACTCCGTGTGCCGTTGGCCGGCGGCACGCGAAGTGTGCCGGATACTGAGAGAACCATGACCACTGCCGCAACATTACCGGAAAACGTGGAACCCGCAGGGGCGGCGGCTGGGCTGCTGGCGCAGTTCGACAGCCCGGCATCGTTGCTGGCCGCGGCCGCGTGGATTCGCCGGGAGGGCTTTACGCGTTGGGACACGTACAGTCCCTTCCCGGTCCACGGCATGGATCGGGCCATGGGGATCCGGCCGACGCGGTTGCCCTGGCTGGTGCTGCTGGCGGGCATCGGCGGCGCGGCGGCGGCCCTGCTGCTGCAATGGTGGACCAATGCCATCGACTATCCGCTGGTGATTAGCGGCAAACCGCTGTTCAGCCTGCCGGCCAACATCCCGATCACCTTCGAGTTGATCGTGCTCTTCAGCGCGCTGGCGGCCTTCGGCGGGGCACTGGTTTTCAATCGCCTGCCGCAGTTCTGGCGGCCGGCCTTCGACAGTGCGCGGTTCGGCCGTGCGACCAGCGACGGCTTCTTCCTCTACGTCGAGGCGGCCGATCGGAAATTCGACGAGGCGGCCCTGCGCGGTTTGGTCCAATCGCTGGGGGCCACCAGCATCGAGACCTGTTTCGACACGGCGGCGGGCCGCAGTTTCCCCCGGCCGACGGTCTGGATCGTGCTGGTGGCGTTGGCGCTGGCCACGTTGCCGCCGCTGTGGATTGCGCGGTTGCGGCTGGTTAAATCAGCCACGCCGCGGTTGGACATCTTTTCCGACATGAACTTCCAGCCCAAGTACAAGGCCCAGGCGGCCAGTCCGCTGTTTGCCGACGGCCGGGCCATGCGTCCGCCGCTGCCGGGCACGGTCTCGCAGGGCGGCCTGGAGGCCGACGACCATTTTTACCGCGGCATGAGCGACGGGAAATTGGCCGCGACGTTTCCCATGCGGCCCACGCGGGCGCTGATGGAGCGCGGCCGGCAGCGGTTCAACATTTACTGTGCCACCTGCCACGGCCTGCTGGGCGCGGGAGACGGCATGATCTCGATCCGGGCGATGAAACGCGGCGAAGGGACCTGGACGCCGCCCGTCTCGCTGCAATCGGCCACGATTCGCGACGAGCCGGTGGGGCAGATATTCAACACGATTACCAACGGCGTCCGCAAAATGCCGTCCTACGCCGCGCAGATCGTGCCGGAAGACCGTTGGGCCATCGTGCTCTATTTGCGCGCCTTGCAGCGCAGCCAGAACGTCACACTGGACGACGTGCCGGAAGACCTGCGATCGCAGTTGAGGTAACGCTATGGCCCACGAACAAATCATGCTGGGCAGCCTGGCGCCGCGGATGAAGACGATCCTCGGCTTGGCCGGGGTCGCTGCGTTGGCCGGCAGCGTCTGGCTGGGGTGGTCGCGCGGCGACGGCCTGCGGTATTTTCTCCACTCCTACTTGCTTAACTATTGCTACGTGCTGAGCATTGCCTTGGGGGCGCTGTGCTTCGTGGCCCTGCAACATGCCAGCCGCGCCGGTTGGAGCGTGACGGTGCGGCGACTGGCGGAACTGCTGGCCGCGCCGATGCCGCTGCTGGCTGTGCTGGCCCTGCCGATTCTTCTGCCGGCCCTGGGCGGCGACGGCACGCTTTATCCCTGGGCCGACGCGAAGATCGTGGCCAGCGATCCGTTGCTGGTTCATAAAGCGCCCTATTTGAACCCGACGTTCTTCGCCCTTCGCGGCGTCGGTTATTTCGCCGTCTGGTGGCTGCTGGCGCGGTTCTTCCTGCGGCGTTCCGTCGAGCAGGACACGTCGCGCGATCCGGCCCTGACGCTGCGGATGGAGCGACTCGGCGGGCCGGCGCTGCTGCTGTTCTCGCTGACGATCACGTTTGCCGCCTTCGATTGGCTGATGGCACTGACGCCGCGATGGTTCAGCACGATCTTCGGCGTCTATTATTTCTCCGGCGCGATCGTCGGTTTCCTGGCCGCGGTGATCCTGCTGGCCCTGCTGTTGCAAGCCGGCGGGCGGCTCGCCGCGACCGTGACCGTGGAACATTACCACGACCTAGGAAAACTGCTGTTTGCCTTCGTGATTTTTTGGGGCTATATTGCCTTTTCGCAGTTCCTGTTGATCTGGTACGCCAATATTCCCGAGGAGACCGACTGGTATCGGGTGCGGCAGACCGGGGCGTGGGCCACCGTTTCGCTGACCCTGTTGTTCGTCCATCTATTGGTGCCGTTTTTCGGCCTGCTGTCGCGCGAGAGCAAACGCTGCAAGGCCGTACTGGGATTTTGGGCCGTCTGGCTGCTGGCGGCGCATTGGCTCGACCTGTACTGGCTGGTGATGCCAAGCGTTTCGCCGGCCAGTCCGCCTTTGCTGCCGCTGGACGCGGGCTGCCTGCTGGGCATCGGCTGCCTGTACCTGGCCGCGGTGTTTCATGCGGGCGAGGGCCGGGCCCTGTTGCCGGTGGGCGATCCCCGGCTGGCCGAGTCGCTGGCTTTCGAGAATTCGTGACCGTGGATGGGAGCCTGCTCGATGACAAAAGACGACGATGTCAACACCCCGGTGATCTTCGCGATTGGACTGCTGTCGGTCATCGTCTTGGTGGCGCTTTCGCTGTTGTTGCAGGTGATGTATTATCAGACCGACGCGCAGCTCGAACAGGTGAAGGTCATCGACCGGCCGGCGGTCGAGCTGGACAACCATCTGGCCGAGCAGCAGGGGAAACTCGCGAGCTACGCCTGGGTGGATGCGAAGAAGAAGGTGGCGGCCATACCGATCGACCGCGCGATGGAGTTGGTGCTGGCCGAGTTGCAGCGGAAGCAACCGGCCGGCGGTGCGGGGAAGGAGGCCGAGCATGGTAAGCCTTAGGGTGGCAAGAACGTATCCGGCACACTCCGTGTGCCGTTCCGGGCGGCACACGGAGTGTGCCGGATACTTTTCGTGTGCCACTGGCTCCGCCAGTGCTTCTGTGAGAGGTTGCGAGCCCGCCCAAAACACGGGCGTAGCCAGTGGCACACGCATCAGCCGTGTCTGCCTGGCAGTGCTGTTGCTGGCACCCGCGATTTGTCGGGCAGCGGATGTCGATCGCAAGGAGCCGACGCCGAAGGAACTTCGCGAGGTGGCGGTCACGCCGCATCAGAACGCCCCGCTGCCGCTGGACTTGTCCTTCGTCGAGAGCGACGGCAGCAAGGTCGCGCTGCGGCAATTTTTTGATGGCAAGCGGCCGGTGATTTTGACGATGAATTACTCGAATTGCCCCATGCTGTGCAGTTTGCAACTCAACGGCCTCGTGGACGCTATGCGCACGATGCCGTGGGAATTGGGGAAACAGTATCAGATCGTGACCCTCAGCATCGACCCGGCCGAGTCGCCCCAACGGGCGGCGCTGACCAAGCAGAAGTACTTGAAGCTTTATGGGCGTCCCGGCGTCGCGGCGGGTTGGCACTTCCTGACCGGCCGCGAAGAGGACATCAAGCGATTGGCCGAGGTGGTGGGATTCGGTTACAAGTGGATACCCGAGCAAAGGCAATTCGCCCATCCGGCGGTGCTGATCCTTTGCACGCCGGACGGGCGCGTGGCGCGCTATCTGGGCGGGGTCCGCTACGAGCCGCTCACCTTGCGGCTGGCCCTCGCGGAGGTCTCCGAAGGCAAAGAGGGCACGGCCTTCGACCAGGTGCTGCTCTATTGCTTCCATTATGATGAGAACGCCGGCCGCTATGGCCCGGCCGCCTTCCACTTCGTGCAGATTCTAGGCGGGCTGACGGTGCTCGTGGTCGGCGGCCTGCTGTGGTTCTCCTGGCGACGGGAGCACAGGACGCGAAGAAAACGCAACTCGATCCCGTCCACAGGAGCGTCGTGATGTTGCCCGGCAATCTATGTACCGTGATGGACGTGTTGCGCTGGCTGCCGCGATGCCAGGGGGGCGACTCGTTCTGGATGCCGCCGCAGGCCTCCAGCGCCGCGCCGCTGGTGGACAACCTGTTCTACCTGCTGCTGGCGATTTCCACGTTTTTCTTCGTTCTCATTGTGGTATTGATGGGCGTCTTCGTGGTCGTGTATCGCCGCGGGCGGGCCGTCCCCGCAGGGGCCGCCACCCACAACAACATGCTGGAACTGGTCTGGACCGGCATCCCGGTGGCGATCGTGGTGTTGGTTTTCTACGAGGGCTTCAGCGGTTTCATGGAACTGCGTACCGTTCCCCAGGGGGCCCGCGAGGTGCGCGTCACCGCGCAGAAGTGGGAATGGCTCTTTCAATATCCGGACGGCACCGTCGATTCCAAGTTGCACGTTCCGGTCGATGAGCCCGTGCAACTGGTCATGACCTCCAACGACGTGATCCACAGCCTGTTTATCCCGGCGTTTCGCGTGAAGATGGACGTGGTTCCGGGCCGTTACGCGCGGACCTGGTTCCGCGCCACGACGCCCGGCGAGTACGACCTGTACTGCTCCGAGTATTGCGGCACCGGCCA
>CAYYBU010000042.1:0-10751 GCA_964469945.1 uncultured Planctomycetaceae bacterium | reverse complement strand
CTGGATGGCGGGGATCGTCTTGCCGCCCGGACCGATCAACAGACCGATCTTCTCCGGGTCGATGTGCGTCCGCAGCAGCCGCGGCGCCCAGTCGGAAATGCTCTCGCGCGGCCGGGAAATGGCCGTGAGCATCTTGCGGAGGATCTCCATGCGGGCTTCCCGCGATTGGGTCAGCGTGCCGCGGATGATCTCTTCGCTGATGCCCCGGGTCTTCAGGTCCAGTTGGATGCCGGTGATGCCGTTCTGCGTGCCGGCGATCTTGAAATCCATGTCGCCGTAGTGATCTTCATCGCCGATGATGTCGGTGAGCAGGACGAAACGATCGGCCTCTTTGACCAGCCCGACCGAAATGCCGGCCACCGGATTGCTGATCGGCACGCCGGCCGCCATCAGCCCCAGCGTAGCGCCGCACACGCTGGCCATGGAACTGGAGCCGTTCGATTCGAGGATGTCGGAGATGATGCGGATCGTATAGGGGAGATCGTTGGGGTCGGGCAGCACCGGCTTGACGCTGCGTTCCGCCAGCGCGCCGTGGCCGATTTCGCGGCGGCCCGGTCCGCGGATGGGACGGCACTCGCCCACCGAGAACGGCGGGAAGTAGTAGTGCAGCATGAATTTCTGCGAGTACTCCTCGGCCAGCCCGTCCACGCGCTGCTCGTCGCGTCCGGTCCCCAGGGTCACCGTGACCAGCGACTGGGTCTCGCCGCGTTGGAACACGGCCGAGCCATGCACGCGCGGCAGCACGTCGATGCTGCACTCGATGTTCCGCAAGGTGCGGTAATCGCGGCCGTCGGGCCGGGTGCCGGACAGGATCAACTCGCGCACCACGCGGCTTTCCAGGGTGTGCCAGGCGGCGGCAAAACGCTCCGGCTCGATGGCACCGGCCGCCTCGACGTCGGGGATCGTCTCCGCCAACGCCCGCTGCTTCAGCGCGCTGCAGGCCTCGGCGCGGGCCTGCTTGCCCTCGGTCCGCTTGGCCTGCTTGAACGGTTCGCCGTACTTGCTTTGCAAATTCTGCAACAGGTCGTCGGGGGCGGGCGTTTCATAGACGGTCTTCACCGTGCCCGCCTTCGCCGCCAACTCCAACTGCATCTCGCACAACTCGCGGATATAGCCGTGGGCCGTCATGATCGCCTCGGCCATGACGTCTTCGGGAATTTCCCGGGCGAAACCCTCGATCATGAGGATCGCGTCCTTGCTGCCGGAGACGATCAGGTCCAGATCGCTCTCTTCCAGGGCGTCGTGCGTGGGGAAGGGGACGAACTGGCCCTCGATGTAACCCAACCGCACCGAGGCGATCGGCCCGTGGAAGGGCAGGGGGGAGATCGTCAGGGCCGCCGAGGCGCCGTTCATGGCCAGCACGTCGCCGTCGTTCTGACGGTCCGAGGCCAGCACGGAACTCATCACCTGGACTTCGTCGTGGTACCACTCGGGGAAAGAGGGGCGGATGGGACGATCCATCAGCCGGGCGGTCAGAATCTCCTTGGTCGTGGGACGGCCTTCTCGCTTCAAGAATCCACCGGGAAACTTGCCGGCCGCGGCCACCCGCTCCCGATAGTCGCAGGTGAGCGGAAAAAAGTCTTGTCCCGGTCGCCCCGGACCCGAGGCGGTCGCACTGAGCACCACCGTCTCGCCATACTGCACCAAACAACTGCCGGCCGCCTGCTTGGCCAACTGGCCGGTCTCAATGGAAAATGTCCCTGCGCCGATCTGTCTCTCTACACGTACTTTCACTGGTTCGCTCCTGCCTTCCTTCGTTGAAGGGCGTGGCGGCAGAAAGCGTCGTAGCCCTAGCACGGATTCATGCTAGCCGGAACATGAGGGCACCGGATCGGACGCCATGTCCATGCGCCGCTGCGCGAGCCGAGATACGCCCGACCACCCCAGCACGCACGAAACCGGCCTCTCAGACGCCAGAGGCCCCTCTAGATCCGAAGAGGGGGTCGCAACTACTTGCGGATGTCCAGCCGGCGGATGATGTCGAGGTAGCGCTGCGGATTCACTCTTTTCAGATAATCCAACAGCCGGCGGCGGCGACTGACCATCATCAGCAACCCGCGGCGACAGGCATAATCCTTCTTGTGCCCGCGGAGATGCTCGGTCAACGCGTTGATCCGGGATGTCAGAATGGCGACTTGGACTTCCGGCGAGCCAGTATCTTCCTCAGCCCGCCGAAATGTCCCAATCAGTTCCTGCTTGCGATCTTTGGTAATAGTCATCGGTTACCGCGACTGCTCCACCTCGGTCGGCTCGGAATGCTTCCGTAAGAAGCACAACCCTCCCACCGTGTCTGCTAAAACTCTTTCTGCCTACATACTTTGTGTAACAACATTACTGAAGCAACCAGTTTACTATCTCTTCATGGTTTTGCAATGGTAGAAAGGGGCAAGAGTCAAAAAAACTTTTGCCCCGGCCAAATTCCACCCAAACGAGTGGGTGGTCCCATGAAAACCTGCAACACCACTAACGTGACTCCGTGGCGTTCCGGTTTCTCGTTAACGCCCGGAACGCCACAGAGGGCGTTCCCTACAGCGGCGCGCACTTTTCTTCCTGCCGGCTGCCTCAGGCGATTTCAATCTCCAGCTTTTGTCCCGTCTCCACAATCACCTCGGAGCCGAGCGTTATCACGATTCGCTGCCCGTCGGTCGCATGGGTCGAAGGAATGGCCTTTCCCGCAACCACGACGCTCGCCGTCCCGGGCTTGGCGTGCTCGGGCAGCGTAAAGGCCAGCGTCCGCAGGCGGAGTTTGCCCCACTTGACTTCAATCGCCTCCCGCTGCGTCCCGCCGCTGCGCGTCTGCTGGAACGTGCCCCAGCCTTCGGCCGTGGTGAAGGCGGCGCGGAAGTCTTCGGGCGTCATGCACGGCGAAAAAGCCAGATAGCCCTTCGGGCCGTGATACTCGTAGCCGCAGGCCGCCAAAAACACGCCGTAGCTGGCCATGGCGCGGGCGTAGTGGTCGCCGCACTCGACCTCGTTCCACGGGTTGCGCCGCGCGGCATGATAGCGGTCGTGGATCGCCCGCGTCACCGCCAGACCTTCTTGGACCATGCCCTCCCAGATCATATGGCCGGCCACCTGGTACTCGAAACCGGTCATACACTCATTGAAATAGAAGTCGAAACCCGTGGTCACGCGGCTCTTGTCGCCATGCGGCCACGAGCACATCAGCAGTCCGCCCTCGCCCGCCATGGCGTACCACCGGCCGGCCGTGTAGTGCTTGCGGAAGGGCCCCACGTCCGGCGTGAAGTTGTAACGCCACAGCGCGGCCAGCGCCTTCTTGACGTTCGCGGCATCGAGGATCCGCCCCAGCCCGACCTGATAGGCCCAACTTTGTCCGAAAACCTGGTCGATTTCGCAGCCGTCGTGCGACCCGACCGTGCGGAGATGGTCCTTGTCGGCGATTTGCAGGTAATAATCGCCGTTGAACAACTCGCGGTCGATATTCCCGCTCCGCCCGACGATCGCGTGCATCCGGCCCGCGAAAGCCTCATCGCCCATTTCCCGGGCCATCTCCTCGCAAGCCCGCGCTGCGGCCACGTAGAGCGAGCTGAGCCATGCCACGCGGCCGAACCAAGGCTGGTCCAGCGTGTTGTGCTGCGGCCCTTCGAGCATTCCCCGGCCGTCGTCCATCCGCACCAGCGCCAACATGGCCAACTTGACCTTCGGCCAGATTTCCTTGAGAAATCCGTCGGACGATGACATCTGATGCTCGCGATACGCCCGCAGGATGCAGCCGGCCTGACCATCGACGGCCAGCCCGCAACTCTCGCCGCGGTGCTCGATGATGCCGTCCGGATGGATGGCCGTGCCGAAATCGGTTCGCCGCCGCAGGTCGCGTTCCAACGCCGGAAAGAGCCGCCCCACGGCGTGGGCGTAATGCCAGACGTGGGTACAGGTGCCTTCGCAGCAGCCCACTCCCTCCCAACCGTAGAAGCGGCCCGTCTTGAACCAGTGGCAGGTCGAAGTGGCCAGGATCGAGGCGTTGGCCAGCGTGCGATCGAGGAACCAATAGGGCAGCGTCGAGTCGTACCAGGTGTCGTGCCAAAGCTGCGTCTCTCGGCTGAGCCGCTCCAGGTTCGCGGCAATGTGGGCCGCCACGTCGGCCGCCGCCGGGAATCGCGTCGCGTAGTGCCGCCCGCCGTCCTTCAGTTGCAGGTTCGGGAAGTGCCAGGCGATGACGAACGTCGCCGTGGCCGCCTGGCCGGGCGCCAGCGCCAGTTTTCGCGACAGGGCGCCCACCAGTTGGCCTTGCAGTCGCTCGGTGGCCAGCGCGGGGCCGGGCAGCGCGGTCCCGCCGATCTTGTCTTGCGAGACCGTGGCCGCTGCCGCGTCGCTCGCCTGCGGCTGCAAAAGTCCCAGCGCCATCGTGCCGTAGTCGAACTGTTCTTCCAGCTTGCTGGCGGGCTTCGGCGGCTTGTCGGTGAACACCATCTCGGCCGCGCCGATGTTGCCCCAGCCGCTGGTCGCCCGATCGACGAGTTCCAAGCGGGCCGTCTTGCCCTGGAGGTTGCGCACCTCAAAGCTGTCCTGCCGCATCTGGTTGCTGTCGTGGCCGGTGGCCGAGCGAACCACCTTGCCGTCCACCACGAGGTTGATGCACGTCTTGCCCGGGTTATTGCCGCCGCCGATCCAGAACGTGATGAAATTCCGCTCGATCGTAAACGGCCGGCTGGTCAGCGTGCCGGTCTTCTGATCCTTCTCGGCGACGTTGGCCCCCGGCGCGGAGGCATGGGAATTCACCACCCGCGGCCCCTTGGAGCCCACATCGCCCTGGTAGCTGGGAATCTGCGACTTCAGAATCGGCCCGCGACCGAAGGCCTCGCCCGTAACGGTCCAGCCCTCGTAGGTCTCCTTTTGGAAATCCTCGAACGCGATATCCGCGCGCGGCGCGCCCGACTTCGACGCCGCGGCCGCCTCCGGCGCGTGGACGCTGCAATCCAAAAGCAGCGCGCCGGGCTGCCGCACGATGCGATTCTGCCGCTGGCCCACGCCGTTCTGCTTCGTGTGCAGGCAAACCGCGTTTTCCAGCCAGCCGATCAGTTCCGCTTCGACCGCCGTGCTGCCCGTATTCTTGACGGTAAACCGCAGGATCGTCGCCGGCAGGCTCGACTGTTCGGCATCCAGCGGCACGAACGGCGAGAAGGCCTCCAGCGACACCGCCACGGGCGTGGCCGGATCGCGATATTCGACCAGGCCGATCGGATACTCGCCCGCGAACGTAACCTCGGCGAATCCCTTGCCGCTGAGCGGACGATAGGCGGTCTTTCCGCCGGCCGTGACGCGGAGCCCGAACCCCTGGGCCAAGGGCGACGCGGGCCGCGGCGGATGGGCGTAATTTCCATCGCCCGTGCCGATCTGTTGATTGAAGATGTCCCAATGCCACAAGGTGCCGTCGCCGCCCAGGTAGACCTGACCGGCGCAGATGCCGCCGATGGGCATGCCGATCTTTTCCAATTCGGCCCCGCGATAGACGGTCCGCGCGCCGCGGGCAGTCAGCGACTTCACCCACGCCGGGTCGAGCTTCTTATCGACCGGGACCAGCTTCTCGAACTCCTTGGTCTCGAAGGGCCCGGCCATCACCGGCATGGCGGTCGTCAGGGCCGCCGCCGCGCCGCAGCCGAGGATCTCGACGAACTCGCGCCGGCTGAGCGAACCGTGGCAGCCGCAGGAAGACGAGTCGCATTTTTGGGGTCGTTCGGGTTTCAACATACTGTATCTCCTGCTTGGATTCTGGCGTCTTCCGCACAGTGGGTGGGTTGTAACGGCGAGACAGTGTGATGTCTGGCTGAGGCTTTGGCGATTTTGGAAGTCTAGTTCCGTTTTACCAGACCGGAACCCCTAAAGCCAGGCAAAAGTGTTGGGAAAATGGGCCAAAAAGATTGCAATTCAAGCATGATCCCTGTAGGGAACGCCCTCTGTGGCGTTCCGTTTGCCGGCAACGCACGCAAACGTCGTGATGGGCGCCCCCCTGTGAGCCGTTCGCTTGCGAACCCCGTGGAATCACGCAACGTTATTTGCGTGGGGGCCAAATCCCCCTCCTCTGCTTCCGCTTTTCAAGCAGGATTGATAGAATGGGGTGGTTCAAGAACAATCCGCGAGGGCCGGCGCATGTCGATTGATCCGTCGATTTTGGACAAAGTCCGCCTGTTTCCGCCAGAGAAGCAACAAGAGGTGGCGGACTTCATCGAGTTCCTGAGCCGGGACCGCAGCCAGTCCCCGCGTAAGCCAAGACTGAAAGGGCTGTGCGCCGACCTAGGAGTACAAATTACCGCGGACGACATTGACGCGGTGCGGCACGAAGCCTGGGGTGGTTTTCCTAGAGAGGACGTGTGATGCATGGTGTCGTTGCCGATACGCATTCCCTCGTCTGGTACCTGGTTGATCCGGCTCGGTTGTCGGCGGCTGCAGGTGCTGCTTTGGATGGGGCCGTGAACGCCGGGGAAACAATTTACGTTTCCTCGATTTCACTTGTGGAACTGGTCTATCTTGTGGAAAAAGGCCGGCTTCCGCAGACAGTCGTCGATCGGCTCCAAGCGGCTTTGAACGCGCCGGACGCGGAAATTTCCGTCGTTCCTTTGGACCAGGAACTGGCTTGGTATGTTGGCCGGGTTTCCCGGGCGTCGGTCCCGGACTTGCTCGACCGTGTGATCGCGGCGACTGCCCTCCGCTTCAACCTGCCTCTGGTAACCAGAGATGCAAAGATCCGCAGTTCGGGGATCGCCACGGTCTGGTAGGGGCGGATAATCGAGACGCCGACAACCGCGGTTACACCGGCTTTGAAGACCGCGAATGGCCAACCCCGCCCACTGGCTGCGGCTCCTATGCGGCCGTCTATCAATGCGGCGCAGGTGCTGGGACGGAAAACGCCGAGCGACACTGGTCTTCGGATCATCCTTTAATGCCGCGGAGGGCAAAAACGGTGAAAGACGGGAAAATAGGGGAGCTTCGCCATCCGGACTGACGGCAAAAAGGGCAAAATATCTTCCCTTCGGTGGTGGAATAGTTCCGTGCTTTGCGCCCGCTTGCTCTCGCAATTCGGCCAGCCGATGGCTTACGATGGCGTTTCCGGTGTTGGGCACAAGGATCGGGAACGAACGGCCGCGGGCAATTCACAGGGGTGTTCACGCCCCTTCCCGGCGCAGCCGGTAGTCGACCCGACGTTCACGTCGGGTCCGGTGAGGGCGCGGTTTCGTTCCCTATTACCAGCGGCCATGCCATGTCAGCCGCGTTCACGCGGCTCCTTTGCCCCCGAATGGCAGGAGCCCGATCAATCGGGCTGACGAGATGAGAGGGGCCCCGTTCGTTTGACCCGACGTGAACGTCGGGCCGAATACCGCCCGCGGAAAGCCCGCTGAATCAGGCTAGAACGTCTCAATCTCACCGGCTTCCACCGACAGCCGCGCGGCGATGGTCGCTAGCGTCTTCGGATGGATGCGATCCACCTTATCTTGCTCGATCCGGGCTATGGTCTTGGCCGACAGCGGTGCGAAATCGGCTTGTGTCAGTCCGCGTTGTTTGCGGAGCCGCCGCAGGGCGGCGCCAAGCGAGCGCTGCGATGCCAGCCGCTGCTCGCACAACGCCCGGCGATAGTCGGAATCGAACTCGTAGAGGATCGCGTCCGTGGCGGCCTCGTACTCCCCGAGGCGAACCGTCTGTCCGTAGTCCGCGACCGAGAACGCCTTGAAGTCCGGTCGCACCCCGTCGCCGGAGGGCGCGAACGCATGGAACGGTACGGCAAGCGATCTCAGGTCGCCTCTCCACAGCGTGACGACCGCATTTTCGGAATCCAGGGTTCCGCCGATGAACAGATCCGACCTGTTCTCCGCGGAGAGCACTTCGGCCAACTCCTCGGGAGGAAGAAAACCGCCGTTCATGCTATAGACAAGCCTCTTGAAACAGCCAGCCAGCGTGGGAAGCGTCTCTTGAAGCGGTCGGTACAGCAACAGGGCGTACCCCAGCGACTTCGGATGGCGGACACCGGAAGAGGATCGCACCAGCGCGCTGGTGAGGCCTTTTTCGTAGCTGATCCAGAGGGAATCCGTGGCGGCGCGTTCGACGAAGGCCGCTATGCGGTTCGATGACGAGATCACGTCGGGTTGCAGCGAGGCAAAACGCCGCGGCCGCTGCTTTGCTTTGTCGAGAATAACCGTTTTCCACTGAATGGTCTTGGTGGCCATGCTAGCGCCTCGTTTTGGTTGCCCCGGTCCTCAGACAGGATTCTTGGGATACTTTCTATTCCAGCCCTTGCAAAGCCAATTCCAGTTGCCGTCGATCTCGGCGAGCAATTCCTTTGGTATCAGGGCCGGGTCGGGAGATCGATCCATGAACCGGCGGTCGCGAAGGCCGAGTCGCCATTTCTGCGTTCCGCGCACAATCGAGACGTGGGGTGGCTCGGTGGTTTCCTTTTCCTGAATCTTGACCTTCCATCCCGCGACGCGGAATGTTTTTGGTAGCCTCAAAGCGATGGGCACAAGTCAACGCTCCTTCGTTTTCGACTGGAAGGCCCTGAAACCTGAAAGTCATACTGGATGATATGTCCGATTTCACATAAAGTCAAGATAGGACATTTGTTCTTTGGCTCCCTGGAACGGGACAGGCCCGCATTTTCAGCCCGCTTGCTCTCGCAATTCGGCCAGCCGATGGTTTACGATGGCGTTGAATCGTTCCCAGCTGCAACTAACGACGGGGAAGGAACACCATGAAAAACCGTCAGCCAAAGACGCCGAGTAAGCCATCCTCCTCGCGTGGCGAGGGGACTGTCCCGATTTTTGTGGCAGGAGGCCACGAAAATGGGACTGTCCCCATCGGCCGCACGGTGGGCACAGAAAACCGTATGGGGCCCGGCGAGGGGGTACCCCACGCGGAAAAATCGACCTTGGTTGAGCAACACGACGCCGCCCGTTTCCGACGCGTCGAGACGTTGTTGCTCGCCCAGCCGGAACTTTTCGCTCGGGGTGGAACCGTGGTCGTCGACTGGCGCAAACGCGGCGCGACTCGCTGCGGCCCCTACTACAGATTGGCCTATCGCCAACACGGCCGGCAATGCTCGATCTACCTCGGCGCGTCCGAGGAACTAGCCCAACAGGTCCGGCAACTCCTCCAGCGCCTGCAGCGGCCTCGCACGCTGCGGCGCTGGACGGCCCAGGCGTGGGCCGCCTACCGCGCGCAGAAGGCCCACATGAAAATCGTCTTCGCCCACTGGGGAATTACCGTCAAAGGCAATGAGTTCCGCGGCCTGCGCAGGCTTCTCCGCTGCCGCGCCGCCGGCCAAACCGGGCCGTCCCGGCGGCTTGACAAGAGCCACCCCGGGCAATCCAATAACGGGTGTCTGAAGAAGCTGGACCGTCCTGCATTGCTCGCAAACTCCCCGGGAGAACCGCATGAACTCTCGCCAACGTGTCGAAGCGGCCCTGAATCATCAACAGCCCGACTACGTGCCGCTGGACCTCGGCGCCAGTCCCGTGTCGGGCATGCACGTCAGCAGCGTGTACCGGCTCCGCCAGGGACTGGGGCTGGATCGGCCGGGCACGCCGGTCAAAATCGTCGAGCCCTACCAGATGCTGGGCGAGATCGCCCCCGATCTGCAAGATGCCCTGGGCCTCGACGTGGTCCCGCTGACCGGGCCGCGGAACATGTTCGGCTTCGAGAATTCCGGCTGGAAACCCTGGACCACCAACGATGGCACGCCGGTCGTGGTGCCGGCCGGCTTCAACACCGAACCGGCGTCCAACGGCGACCTATTGATGTATCCCGAGGGCGATCGATCCGTGCCGCCCAGCGGACGCATGCCCAGGGGGGGCTTCTACTTCGACAGCATCGTCCGCCAGGATCCCATCGACGAGAACCGCCTCGACCCGCAAGACAACCTGGAAGAGTTCGGGCCGGTCTCCGACGAGGACCTGGAGTATTACGCCGTGCAGTCCGAGCGGCTCCGCGGCCAGAGCGAGCGGGCGATTTTGGCCAATTTCGGCGGTACGGCCTTCGGCGATATTGCCCTGGTGCCGGCCCCCTGGCTGAAGCGGCCCAAGGGAATCCGCGACATCGAGGAGTGGTACATCAGCACCGCCTCGCGCTTCGAGTACGTCTACGAGGTCTTCGAGCGGCAGTGCGAAATCGGCCTGAAGAACCTGGCGAAAATCTACAGCGTGGTGGGCGACCGCGTCAGCGTGGTCATGGTCACCGGCACCGATTTCGGCACCCAGCAAGGGCTGTTCATCAGCCCGGCCAGCTATCGCAAGCTGTATATGCCCTTCCATCGCCGCGTGAACGACTGGATCCACCAGCACACGCCCTGGAAGACCTTCATCCACTCCTGCGGCTCGATCATCATGCTGCTGCCGGACATCCTCGCCGCGGGCTTCGACATCCTCAATCCGGTGCAATGTTCGGCCATGGGGATGGACCCGCGGGTGCTCAAGGAGCGCTTTGGCCGGCAGATAACCTTTTGGGGGGGTGGCGTCGATACGCAGAAGACGCTTCCCTTCGGCACGCCGGAGCAGATTCGTTGCCAGGTGAAGGAGCGAACGGCCATTTTCGGCCAGGGGGGCGGTTTCGTGTTCAATACGGTCCACAACGTCCAGGCCGGCACGCCGACGGAGAATTTGCTGGCGCTTTATGAGGCGGTCAAAGAAGTGCGGAAGGGGTAGGGGGGGATTTGGGGATTTAGACAGCCGACAGGAAGAAAACCACTCGCCGCTGTAGGGAACGCCCTCTGTGGCGTTCCGGTTTCTCGGTGACGCACGGAACGCCAC
>CAYYBU010000041.1:0-10841 GCA_964469945.1 uncultured Planctomycetaceae bacterium | reverse complement strand
TCCCTACAATGACGCTTTCATCGTCGATTGCGGTAGTTAATTGTCTTCCGACGCCGTACTACAAGGTCACCAGCCGCGCGAACAGCGCCTCATGTGCGTCGGCCATGCGTTCCAAGGAATAGTCGGCCACGGCGCGGGCTCGCGCGGCATTGCCCAAGCGAACCGCCAACTCGGGATCTTTGTAGAGCCGAGCCACGGCGGTCAACAGCGCGGCCGTGTCGCGCGCCGCGACCAGTAGTCCCTCGCGGTCGCCCTCGAGCAAGGTGCGATTCACGGCCGTGTCGATGGCCACGATGGGCAACCCGGCCGCCATCGCCTCCAGCAAGGCCATGGGAGCCCCTTCTGGCGCCGGCGCCACCAGCAAATCGGCCGCCGCCAGCAGTTCATCGACCTGGTCGAAAACCCCGGTCAGTACGACGCTTCCTTCCAGTTGCAGCCGCCCGATCTGCTGCTGGATGGCGCCGCGATCGGGCGCCGGACCGGCCAGCCACAGCCGCGCCTGGGGCACATTTCGCGCCAACGGCCGCCAGGCGGCCAGCAGATGCTCCAGGCCCGCCTCGGCGTGCAAACGGCCCATGCAAACGGCGAGAAACGCCCGCGGGGCCAGTTGCAGCGAGGCATGGGTTTCCGCCAACACGGCCCGGGCGGCGGCCTGTAGCGGCGGCGTCCGCGGCGGCGGCAGTGGCACCCCGTTGGGCAGGTGTAGGATGCGCGGCCGCGGATAACCGGCCGCCTCCAACTCCCGCTGGGCGGCAAGCGTCGGCGCCAGCAGCGTGGCCGCTCCCATGCACTGCTGCTTGATGCGGCGACCGCAGTCGGCGTCGAGTTGCCAGAGGCAATCGCCCCAGCGGCCCACGTGTTCCGCCCGCAATACCACCGGCACCTCCCGCGACACGGCGCGCAGGGCCGCGTAGGCTTCGTGGCGAAGTTGCGAGACGTACACCAGATCGAAACGCGCCGGATGGCGGCGCAGCCAACCGGACAACGCCCGCATGAACTGAAAGGTGGTCCAGCGGTCCTGTGGCGGTGGCGCGAGCCGCACCACGGGTACGTTCTGGTAGAGCACTTCGGCCGGCCACTGCGGTTGCCAACGGGCGGTGAGGATGGTGGGCTCCAGACCGCGGCCGCGCAGTTCACCGGCCAGGTTGGCCAGCACTTTTTCCGCGCCGCCCACCAGCGGCCAGAACCGCCGCGTCACCATCGCCACCCGCAACGGTCTCACCGGCTGGGCTCCTCGATCTCCCCCGCTTCCAGGACGGCCAGGTGCGGCAGATTGCGATACATGTCGCGGTAGTCCAAGCCGTAGCCAACGACAAACGCATCGGGGATCTCGAAACCGACGAAGTCGGGCTGGATCGGCACCTGGCAGCGGCCCGCTTTGCGCAGCAACACCGCGGTGCGGACCCGGCTCGGATTCAATTCGTCGATCTGGGGTAACAGTTCCCAAAGCGTGTTGCCGGTGTCGAAAATGTCGTCGACCAACAGCACGTCGCGACCGCGAACGTCGGAGGCCAACAGATCGATGTCGATCACCAGCGGCCCCGGCCGCGTGCTTCCCCCCCGATAGCTGCGCGCCTGCACCAACTCGACGCGCAAGGGAATCTCGAGTCGCCGAATCAAGTCGGCCAGGAAGACGACGCTGCCGATCAGTACGCCGATGATCGTCAGGGGGCGGCCCTGATATTGTCGGCGGATCTCGTCGGCCAGACGCCCAATGCCCTGGCTGAGTTGTTCTTCGCTGAGCAGGATTTTCATAGCGGTTCTCCAGGATCGCAACGGGGAAAGGTCGGGAGGCGGTGTGCCCGTATTGTAAACCAAACTCGGAAAATGGCCAAATCCAATCGACGCGGGCATCGGAAGAAATAGTATCCGGCACACTCCGTGTGCCGCCGGACGAACGGCACACGGCGTGTGCCGGATACAACTTGCCTCATTCCGGCAGATTGCCCGCGGCATCTAGCGGTAACGGACGCGGCGGACCGAGGATTTCCAAGTCCGCACGCCGCCGGGCTTCGTCGAGATAGGCAGCCGAGCATTCCACCTCCGCCAGGTGCGAGGTGTCGGCGATCCAGAGCAGCCGGGCGTCTTGGGGCTCGACGAGCCCCAGCGTGCCCAACGCCACGTCGAGCATCTGCCGATCGGTTTCGTAGTCCAAGGGGCACATGGCCGCCGAGACGTGGCCGCTGGTCAAAACGTTCAATCGCGTGGCGGCCAGATCGGCCTGGCGGAGCAGCCGCGAGCGGCAGAATTCCGCCATGCCCATACCGATGGCGTTGCCGTCGCTCTGCGCGCTGAGGCCGCGCAGGGCGATCCGCTTCACCTGAGGAGACTCGCCTGCGACCGCCTTGTGGTCATTGAACTTGCGGCCTGCCACGTTGGGATCGAAGCCGACGCCGCTGATGTCCTTGCCGATGCGGTCGATCAGCAGCACGTCAACCTGCGGAAAGGGCAGTCGCGGCAGCCATTGCCGGGCCAGCACCAGGAGTTCCTTCTCGCGGGCCTCGAAGTCCGCCGGCGCCACGGCTTCGATCAGCGCCGTTTGGTCGTAGGCGTTTTCCACGATCGCCAAGCCGCCCAGGATATGGCACCTGTGCAGCACTTCGGCGGCCACGCTGCGAATGATCTGCGCGAAGCCGAAGTCGGCAAAGGCGCGGTGATAGATTTTGGCCCCTTCGCACTTGCCCAGCCCCAGCAGGAGCATTTTCATCAGTCCGCTTTCGATCGGGCCGGCGAAGTTCGTATGCGGCTTGACCCGGCCGCAGACCAGCACGTGGTCGGCTTCCATGGCCTGACGATCGAAATGGACGGGAAACCCCTCGGCCGCCTGACAGACGATGACGGTCTCCATGCTGGAGCGGATAGGGCAACCGAGCCGGTCCTCGCGGATGCCGTAGGATTCCAGCAGGCGGCGTTGTCCTGCGGCGGTGCCGCCGCCGTGGCTGCCCATGGCGGGAACGATGAAGGGCCGCGCCCCTAGCGTGTGGAGGTGCTCGACGATCGTGTGGAGAATGACGTCGATCTGGGCGATGCCGCGGCTTCCGGCGGTGATGGCCACGCTCTGCCCCGGCCGAAGTCTTTCCGCCAATTCCAGACGCGCCAGTTGGGCGTGGACGGCGGCCGGCACATCCTCCAGCCGGGGGCTCGGGAAGGTCTGGCGAACGCGGAAAATCTCTGGCAGTGGCGGCATGGCTATGATTCTCCGCCAGGACGCGGTTTGGAGCAAGCCCCGCGGGCCGGAAGGCGACTCCGCTCGCCCATAGACGGGGACTGTCCCGATTTTTTGGCAGGAGGCCACGAAAATGGGACTGTCCCCTTCGGTCGCACGATTGATACAGAAGACCGTACCGTCCCCGTAAACGGGAGAGGGGGGTTCCGAAAACGGCCCACTCCGCTCTAGCATCGCCCCCCTTCTTCCGGCTACAATCAACCGCCCTGAACTTTCTCGTGGAGGCCGCCGATGGCCACCGTCATCAAACTCGCCCGCCCGCAGGTCGGAAAAAATCCCCCCGGTATCCGTAGCGTATGGCGTCGCCGGCGTTGGTGGCTGGTGGGCCTACTGCTCGGCCTGGGCGTACTGCTGTGGCTGCTGCCGGCGATCGTGGCCCATACCCGCCTGCTGCGCTGGGGACTGGCCTCGGCCACCTCGAAACTCCGAGGGACGCTCGTCGTCGAGTCCGCCTCGCTCGGCTGGTTCTCGCCGCTGACGGCCGCGGGCGTCGAAATCCGCGATGCCCAGGATCGGCCCGTGCTCCAGGTCGCCGGGTTATCGAGCGAGAAGTCGCTCCTGGCCATGCTCTGCAATCGTTCCAGCCTGGGAACGATCCGCCTCGAACGGCCCAAGTTGAGCGTCGCGCTGCGCAACGGCGGCAGCAGCGTGGAAGATTTGTTGGCCAACTACCTGGCCAGCCAAGAGCCGTCCAACCCGATCGACCTGTCGCTGGAAATCGTCGATGGCAGCGCAACAATCCGCGACCAGGAGAGCCGGCAATCGTGGCAACTGGAAAAGTTGCAATTGTCGGTACATGTGCCGGGCGCCAGCGAAACGCCCCTTGAAGTGCGCGGCTCGACCCGGATCACCGGTCCGCGGATCGCCGATCCGCAACATCCCGGCCGCCTGGCTCTTGCGGGAACGTTGTCCGGCGCCTCCGGCGCGATAACACTGCAAGCCGACGCCGTCCCCCTGGCGATGTTCGAGCAATTGCTCACTCGCCTCGCGCCGCAGACGCGGCTGGATGGGCAATTGGCGGCCAAGGTCGCGCTCCAATGGAGCGGCCAGGGAAATGACGCCGCGCTAACACTCAGCGCCGCGATGGACGCCGACCGCCTGGTGCTGGGCATGGCCGCGATGGAAGGCGACCAGGTGCGGCTCGATCGGCTTCATGCCGTCTGCCAGGCCAAGCGGCGGGGGAATCGCCTGGAAGTGCAATCCTCCACGCTGGATTGCGATCTGGGCACGCTTTCGGCCAGCGGCACGTTGCAACTGGATCCGCACGGTTTGCAGATCGCGCCCGCCTCGCTGGGCCAACAGATCTTCGACATTCGCGGCCGCATCGATCTGGCCCGGCTGACGCAGATGCTGCCCGGCACGCTGCACCTTCGCGACACAATTCAAATCACCTCCGGCCAGGTCGAGCTGCAATGCAGCGGACGGCGTGCTGCGGCCCACGGCGACGGCGAAACCAACACCGCGGCCCCGATGGTCTGGCAAGGGCGGCTGGAAGCGAGCGACTTGATGGCCGTCGATCGCGGCCGGCCATTGAGCTGGCCGCATCCCATCCGCCTGGTGCTGGCCGCCCACCAGACGCCGCAAGGACCGGTGCTGGAGGGCCTCACCTGCGAGTCGGATTTCTTCAAGGTGCAAGCGGCGGCCACGCCCGACCACTTGGCCACGGCCATCCGCTTCGACCTGAAGCCATTGGCCGACCCGTTGAGCCAATTTTTCGACTTGGGCAGCCTCGGCCTCGGCGGAGAAGGCTGGGGACATCTCAACTGGACGCGCACCGCGCAAACGCAGTTCGAGGCCGACGGCGACTTGCAGATGCGCAACTTCCAACTGGCGCTTCCCGGCCATCCACCTTGGAGCGAAGAAAACGTCGCGGCGCTGCTGGCGGCCAAGGGACACGGCAACCCGGGCGCCGACACCCGCCTGGACCTCGCCACGCTCCAGATCCGCTCGGGCGGCGATCAACTGGACGCCAGGTTGCTGGAGCCGGTGTTGGATCTTCGCGGCGGCGGAAACTGGCCGTTGGACGTGCAACTGCGCGGCCAATTGGATCGCTGGCCGGCGCGGTTGGGCATCTGGTTCGCCACGGAGCCCTGGAAAAGCAGCGGCGCTTGTCAGATGACGGCCCAGGCCACGGTTTCCAAAGACGCCGTCGCCCTTCGCCAGGCCAAGTTGACCATCGCGCCGCTGGTCCTGGAAGCGCACGGCTTGCACGTCCATGAGCCGACGGCCGAGTTGACCGCTTCCGGCCGTTGGGAACGCCTGCAACAACGCTGGCAGCTCGACAGCGCGGCACTGGCCACGCCCACGCTCACTGCGCAGGCCAGCGACGCCGTACTGTCGATGCCGGGCAAACGACCCTGGGAACTGACCGGCACGGTGAAATACCAGGGCAACCTGGCGACTCTCTCCCAATGGTTCGCCGACGGCGCCAAACCGTCGCCGTGGCGCATCGCCGGGCAACTGGCCGGCACCGCGCAACTCCAGCAACGGGCCGGCCGCATCGAAGGCAATACGGCGGCCGACGTGACCGACTTCACCGTCAGTGGCGGCTCGGGCCAACAGTTCCGCGAGCCGCACCTGCATCTGACCGCCGCGGGCGCCTATCAAGACCCCCGGGGCGTCTTGCAGTTGAGCCGCTGCACGTTGACCTCACGCATGACCTGGGACGCCGCCGCGGGGGGCGGGCTGCAGCTTGGGCCGGGCGAGTTGAAAAGTACGCTGACCGACGGCCTGCTCCGCGGCGAGCCCCTCGATCTGCCCTGCAACCAAGGCCGGCTGCTGCTGACGCCCAAGCTCCGCTTCAGCGGCCCGCGCGCCGAGTTGCTCCTGCCAGCCGGTCCGCTGGCCCAACGGATGCAGATCGACCCGGCCCTCGGCGAGTTGGCGTTGAAGTACATCGCCCCCGTGTTGGCCGGCGCGACCACGGTGCAGGGCGCCTTTTCCGTGGAGCTGCGGGGCTGCCGGCTGCCGCTGGCGGCGCCGGGCGAGGGTGAAGTGGCCGGCCGCTTGACCCTCCACGGCGTCGACATCGGCCCGGGATCGTTGGCGCGCGAGTTGGCCGTGTTGTCCGACCACGCCGGCCCGTTGCGGCTCCGCCCGGAATCGGTGATTGCCTTCCGCATGGTCGGCGGCCGGATTTATCATGAAGGCTTGGAGTTGCAGTTTCCCGACCTGACCATTCGCATCCACGGCTCGGTCGGTCTGGACGAGACGCTGGCCTTGATGGCCGAAATGCCGATTCCGCCCAAGTGGCTTGGAAAGCTGCCGCTCGGCAAGGCGTCGAACCAGCAGACGATCAGTTTGCCCATCACCGGGACACTCAGCCGGCCGCAGTTGGATCGCCGCGTCCTGGACGAAATGGGCCGGCAGGGCCCGTGACGCCGATCCCACCGGTCCGCCCCCTGGTTGCGTCCCAAACCAGTATCGGGGATAATCGCTGGTTGGCCGCCCATGTTCGTTTCCTGCTGCCAGGGTCAGCGGCACTCTCTTGGGGGATTTGCCGTGAAGAAATCGCGGAAAAAACGCGAGGAAGGCTCCGGCATGGGGCCGTCGCCGACAGCGGCGCCGGACCGCGTCGGCCGGGCTGGCCCTTATATTGTCGGCATGGGCGCATCCGCGGGCGGCTTGGAGGCCTTCGAGCAGTTCTTTTCCCACTTGCCGGCCACGACCGGGATGGCTTTCGTCCTGGTCCAGCACCTCGAACCGACCCACAAGGGGATGATGCCGGAATTGCTCGCCCGGCGTACGACAATGACAGTCCGGGAAGCGAAAGACGGCATGGAGGTTCAGCCGAACTGCGTCTACGTGATTCCACCGAACGCCGACCTGGCCATCCTGCACGGCAAACTCCAGGTGCTCGAACCGGCCGCGCCCCGGGGCTTGCGGACGCCCATTGATTTCTTCTTCCGCCACCTGGCGGCCGACCAGAAGGAAAAGGCGATCGGCATCATTCTTTCCGGGATGGGAAGCGACGGCACGATCGGCATCAAAGCCATCAAAGAGCAGCTCGGCATGGTGATGGTGCAAGACCCCGCCGCGGCGAAATACGACGGCATGCCCCGCAGCGCGATCGGCACCGGCATGATCGATTACGTCGCCGCGGCGCAAGAGCTGCCCGCCAAGTTGCTCCAGTATGCCAGCCATTTCCCGGGCGTCGTCCCCCGGCGCGCCCCGGTCGAAGAAGAACCCTCCAGTGCGCTGGCCAAGGTTTTCCTGCTGCTGCGCGCCCACGGCGGCAACGACTTTTCCTGCTACAAGAAGAGTACGATCGACCGGCGGATCGAGCGTCGCATGGGCGTCCACCAATTCAGCAGTCTGACGCGGTACATCCGCTTCCTGCAGGAGAACCCCCAGGAAGTCGAGTTGCTCTACAAGGAGCTCCTCATCGGCGTGACCAACTTCTTTCGCGACCCGGGGCTGTTCGACTGTCTCAAAGAGCAGGCCATCCCCGAATTGCTCCAAACCCGAGCGGCAGGAGGCCCCTTGCGGGTATGGAATCCCGGCTGCTCCACGGGCGAGGAAAGCTACTCGCTGGCCATCGCGTTGAAGGAATGCCTAGGGAGCCCGCATCTCCGGGACAACCCGCCGAGCATCCAGATCTTCGCCACGGACATCGACCACGAAGCCATCGACAAGGCCCGGCGGGGGACCTTTCCCGCCGGCATTGCCACGGATGTATCTCCGCAGCGGCTCGAGCGATTCTTCGTCCAGGAAGGCGAGGGCTATCGCATCAAGAAAGAGGTCCGCGATCTGGTCGTCTTCGCGCAGCAGAACATCCTGGTCGATCCGCCGTTCACCAAGTTGGACATCCTCTGCTGCCGCAATCTGCTCATCTACCTCAACGTCGATACGCAAAAGAAGCTCTTGCCGCTGCTGCACTATGCCTTGAACCCCGGCGGCATCCTGATCCTGGGCACTGCGGAGAGCACCGGCGAACTCAGCCACCTGTTCGCGCCCGTGGACCGCAAGTGGAGAGTCTTCCAGCGCGTCGAAGTGCCGGGATGGTCCGGCATTGAAATGCCGGCATCCTTGTTGCCCCGCGAGGCAACGCCTGCCGCTGCCGTCGAACCCCCCCGAGACCCGGACATGGACATCTTCTACGCCGCCCAGCGGGCGTTGTTGGACTGCTATGGCCCTCCCTCCGTGGTGATTACGGCCGAGGGCGACATCATCTACGTGAACGGCCGCACCGGAAAGTATCTGGAGCCCGCTTCGGGAAAGGTCAACCTCAACGTCTTCGCCATGGCCCGCGAGGGGCTGCGCGAAGAACTGGGTATTGCTATCCACGCTGCCGCGACGCGCGGGACCACCGTGACCCGCCGCGGCGTGACGGTCAAGTCCAACGGCGATTCCACCACCATCGACCTCAGCGTGCGGCCGCTGGCCGAGCCGGCTGCCCTGCGCGGCTTGCTGCTGGTGGTGTTCGAGGAAGCGGCCGCGGAGCCGTCCCGCGGTGTGGGCGAGAAGACGCCGCCGGACCCGACGCTGCCGCCGAACGAACTGGAAGTGGAACTCCGCCACACGCGTCATCGCCTGCAAAGCATGGTCGAGGAGATGCAGGCCGCCCAGGAAGAACTCCGCTCCACCAATGAGGAACTGCAGTCCAACAACGAGGAATTGCAGAGCACCAACGAGGAACTGAACAGCTCCAAGGAGGAGTTGCAGTCCCTCAACGAGGAAATGCAGACCGTCAACGCCGAGTTGCAGACGAAAATGGAGGAATTGTCGCAGTCCAACAGCGACATGCGAAACCTGCTCAACGGCATCGAGATCGCCACCATCTTCCTCGACAACGACCTCGGCGTCAAGCGATTCACCCCGCAGGCCACGCGGATCGTCAACCTGGTCGCCGGCGACGTGGGCCGTCCGCTGGGCCACTTCGCCACCAACCTGAAATACGACCGCCTGGTCGCGGACGCCAAGGAAGTGCTCGACCGTCTGGTGCCCAAGGAGGCGCAGGTCGAGGCCAGCGACGGCCGCTGGTATCACATGCGCATTCTGCCTTACCGAACGGCGGAGAATACCATTGACGGCGTCGTGATGACCTTCGCCGACATCACGGCCATCAAGCAACTGGAGAAATCGCTCCGCCAGCGGCAAGCCGAATTGCAGACCGCCCGCGGCTACGCCGAAAACATCGTCGCCACCATCCGCGAGCCGCTGGTGGTGCTGGACGGCGAGTTGCGGATCGTGTCGGCCAGCCGCTCCTTCTACGAGACCTTCGGCGTGATGCCGGCCGCGACCGAGGGCCGGCTGCTCTACGAGATTGGCCAGCGGCAGTGGGAAATCCCCCGCTTGCGGCAGCTTTTGACCACCATTGCTGCCGAGGGCACGCCGTTTCAGGACTACCGCGTGGAGCACGATTTCCCCGGCATCGGGCACCGCGTGCTCTTGCTCAACGCGCGGCAAATGGCCGGCGAAGACAGCCAGCCGCAGTTGATCTTGCTGGCCATGGAAGACATCACCCAAACGCAAGCAACGTCAAAATAACCAAGGTCGCGTTCCGGTGAAGCTCGCTTCGCTTGTCCGACCCTGCAAAAATTGACAAGCTCGGAGGGGGCCGGAGACGTTATTATTCGGCCAAACCGGCCGCTTCCGGATCGGGTGGCGTACGGCGGAAGACGCGGTACAGCACCGGCGTAAGATAACGGTTCAAGGCCAAAGCCGCGATCATGCCGCCGATCACCACGATCGCCAGCGGCTGCTGGCTCTGGGCGCCGATGCGCGTCGACAGCGCAGCCGGCAGCAGGCCGAAAATGGCCGTCAGGGTGGTCATCATCATAGGCCGCAGACGGTGATCGGCGCCTTCGAGGATGGCGTCGTCCAAGGACAGGCCGTCCAGCCGCAGGCGATGGAACGACGAGACCAACAGCAGGCCATTCATGACGGCCACGCCGAATATGGAAATGAAGCCCACCGCCGCCGAGATGCTGAAATTCGTCTGTGTCAACAGCAGCGCCCAGATGCCGCCGCAGCACAGCGCCAGCACGTTGGAAAGCACCAGCAGCACGTCGACGACCGAGCGGAAGGCCAGGTACAACAACACCACCACGGCCGCCAGCGAAAGCGGAATCACCAGCATCAAGCGGATCTCGGCCTGCTCCATCTCCTGAAACTCGCCGGCCCACTCCATGCGGTACGGCGCCGGCACCAGCGCGGCGGTCTGCCGGCGGGCATCGGCCACCGCGCTGGCCAGATCGCGATTGCGCACGTCGAACTTGACGGCGATGACGCGCTCGCCCTGTTCGCGGTAGATCGTCGAGGCCGCCGCGGCCACGTAGGACCCGTCGCGGTTGGGCGTGCCGTCGTCGGCCAGCGGCGTGACCAGGTCGCGCAGACGGCGCCGCGGCACGCTGGCGAGGTTGTTCATGGCCGCGTTGGAGTTGCTGCCGGTCAGCGGCGGCATGTCGACGCTGTTGCCCCGGGGCGAAGGGCCGCTGCTGGCGCCGGTCAGCGGCGTCGCGGATACTCCCGGCGCCGTGCCGTCGCTGACGTTGTTGTGGCCCACTTCCACGGGAATATCGAGGATCGCCGTCTGGTCGCGGCGCAGCGCCTCGGGCCAGCGCAGGGTGATGTCGAAGCTCCGCTCGCCCTCGGTCATCTGGCTGAACGCCTG
>CAYYBU010000040.1:0-10916 GCA_964469945.1 uncultured Planctomycetaceae bacterium | reverse complement strand
CGTCGTACTTGGAAACAGCGCGGATTGGCCGAAAAATGGACCAGTCCCCGCCCGCTCTGTGAACGGTTACCAACGCGGGGCCTTGCCTCACAGCCAGGCGAAGGTCTCTTGCATGTCATGGTCCCAACCGTCCCAAAGGAATGCATCCAGACGTTCGTCGGCGATCGCCCGGAAGGCGTAGCGGACCTGTTCTTCGTAGAATTCGCAAAAGGCGCCGACGCGATTCATGCCGCCATTCATCTGGTGAGCTTCGGCGGGACACGGCGCGCCACAGAAATGCCGGATCGCACAGTGCCGGCAGGGCTCGATGTCTTCGACCTTGCGCTCGGTCACCAGGCGGAACGGTTCGCTGCCGAGCACCGCGGGAATGGCGTCGCGGAAGAGATTCCCGCCGCAGAATTCTTGCAGGCCGATGAACTCGCTGCAGGGGAACAGATCGCCGCTGGGGGCCACGGCGAAGAAGCAGCGGCCGCCGCCGCAAGGCGAGATGTCGCACATCAATCGCCGGGCGGTCGGGGCCACGATCGCCAACAGGATGTTGGCGAAGTTGCCCACCACCAGGCGGCGGCCCGTCTGGCGGTAGAGTTGCTCCGTGCGATCCAGCGCGGCGAGAAAATACTTGGCCGCGGCGGCGTCGTCCGGCTTCACCGTGCGCGATTGCGGCAGCGTACAGCGGAGGATGTTCATCAGGCAGGTGGGCACCTCGCGCTGGTGAAAGAATTCGACCAGCTTGCTCAGTTGCCGCAGGTTTTCGCTGGAAACGGTGCAAATCACGCTCCAGCCGGCATAGCCCCGGAGCCGCTCCATAGCATCGAGGACCTGGCGATAGACGCCCTGGCCTTCCCAGTTCTTTCGCGTGCGGTCGGCCACCAGGGCCGTGGGCGCATCGAGCGAGATGCCGATGCTCACGTCGCGCTGGCGGAGGAACTCGACGGCCCGATCGTCCAGCAGCGTGGCGTTGGTCTGAATGCCGAAGCGGAAGTCACCGCCGTACTGCTCGATGCCGGCAAAGACCGCCTCGCGATTGAGCATGGGCTCGGCGCCGTGGAAGATGATCTGCGGCAACGTCCCCTTGGGGACGGTGGTGCGGAAATAGCGTTTCAACGTCGCCAGAGCCCGCAGCAGGCTTTCGCGCGACATATGCTGCCCCCCGCGGCGCATGCCCTCGGGAATATAGCAATAGGTGCAATTGAGGTTGCACCGTTCGGTCGGATTGAAATAGACGGCCGACGGCTTCAGGCCGAAGCGCAGGGCGTGCATTTCCGCGGCGAACTTGGCCGCCTTCTTGGCGAAGGCTTTGGCCAGCGAGCCGCCGAGCATGACGTCGGCCAGTTTTTCGCGGCGCACCAGCGACCAGAAGGCGGTGTCGGACTCCAGCACGGCCACGTAGTCGGCATGGCCGATGTCGATGGCTTGGAAGGCGGGGCCATTGCCCGTGCCGACGTAGCGACCCCGGGAAGGGGCCGCCGCGTCGGCCGCTGGCGGCTTTTTTCCGATCGCCATTACTTGGCTTTCTTGTCCATGAGGATGTAGTGCGACAGGCCGGTGCCCTTGGTCTGGCAGCTCTTGCGATAGGCGATGACGTCTTTCTTGGTGGTCTTCACTTGCGGCTTCATGCTTTCCCTTTCTGAAATAGTATCCTCTTCCGCACAACGAAAAAGGATCCCGACGAACAGCGACTGCTCGCCGGAATCCTTTACCATCAGATTCCCGACTCGTTAGGGTGTTTCAGCAGGTCTTCTGGCTTTCGGGTCGTCGTCGTCCACACCAAGGCCTTCCCGCCGTGATGGGTCACGGCAGTGGCCGGCTTTCGCCCCGTGCAGACGACTCGCCGTTTACAGCTACGGGATAGCCACGGATTCGCACCGTGTTCCGAGATGCTGAAACTGACTATTAATTTATCAGGTGCGGCGGGGAAGTCAATATCTCCCAATCGCTCTTGCGTCAGGAGGGGGTGAGTTTTATACTGCCAACCCGCAACTAGTGCTTTGTCAGTCGTGGATTGAAAAGTCGGGTGCCACTGCTGGCTTGTCCAGCAGTGGCACACCTCAATTTATGACTGACAGAGCACTCGGCATGGGATGCTAGCGTCCATGCACAAGTTATAGTCACATAACGGTTTATGGAGGAACCGCAATGACCCAGGATGGACCTTCCCGTTACGTCTACCAGCCTCGGCGGCATACGATTCGCTGGGGAATGATCTTGGGCGGCCTCGGCGTGTTGGCCGCCTGCGGTGTGGTCAAGTATTATTGGGGGGCCGAACCGGCCCATGCCGACTCGCCTTGGCGACTGAGCCCAACGACGACCACCGCCCCCAGTGTGCCTGCGGCCCAGCCCACCGGCAGTAGCGCCCCGGCCAGCGTGTCAGGCTTGGCGGCGCCGACGCCAGCGGCCGCGGCCGTGGCGCCGACGCAGTCCAGCGGCAAGGCGATTCCGCAAATCGTGGCCATCGTCAACGGCCACGAGATCAGCCGCGAAGAACTCGGCCGCGAGTGCATCTTGCATTGCGGCAAGGAAGTGCTCGACAGCATGATCAACAAGGAGTTGATCGTCGAGCAGTGCAGGCAGCAGGGGATCACCATCACCCGCGACGACGTGGATCGCGAGATCCAGCGGATGGCCAAGCGTTTTGGCCTGCCGGTGGATCAATGGCTGAAGTTGCTCAAGCAGGAACGCAACATTGACGTCGAGCAGTACGCCAGCGACATTATTTGGCCCACGTTGGCCCTGCGCCGCCTGGCGGGCGACCGGTTGGCCGTCAGCCGCCAGGAACTGGAACAGTATTTCGAGATGAGCCACGGTGAGAAAGTCCGCGCCCGGTTGATCGCCTGTCGCGACCCGCGGATGGCGCAGAAGGTCCAGGCCCTGGCGGCCTCGCATCCGGAAGATTTCGGCAATCTGGCCAAGCAGTATTCGGAAGACGTCAACAGCGCCAGCGTCAAGGGGATCATCCAACCTATCTGTAAGCACGGCGCCTACAAGGAGATCGAGCAAGTGGCCTTCCAGATGGCCGATGGCGAGGTCTCGCCGGTGATCCAGGCTGGCGGCCAGTTCGTGATTCTCAAGCGCGAAAAGTTGCTGCCGGCGGATTCTGTCAAGCTGGAAGAGATCGAGCCGAAACTGGCCGAGGTGCTGCGGGAAAAGAAGATGCATGCCGTGGCCAACGACGTTTTCGACCAATTGAAGAAGCGCTCCCGGGTCGAGGTCGTGCTCTCGAATCCGGCCCGCCAGCAGCAGTTGCCCGGCATTGCCGCGGTGGTCAACGGCACGCAGATCACCGTTCGCCAACTGGCGGAGGAATCCATTGCGCGGCATGGCGCGGACATCCTGGAAGGCGCCGTGGGACGAAAACTGGTCGACATGGCCTGCCAGCAGCACCACGTCAGCGTGAGCGAGCAGGAGATCGACCAGGAAGTGGCACGCGTGGCGTCGCTGATGGTGCGCTCCTTGCCCGACGGTAGGCCAGATGTGGACGGCTTCATCAAAATGGTCGCCGAGAAACAAGGCATCTCGGCGGAGGTCTATCGCCGAGACAATGTGTGGCCGTCGGTCGCCTTGCGAAAGCTGGTCCACGACAAGATCACGATCACCGAAGAGGACATGCGCAACGGCTACGAAGCGAACTATGGTCCGCGGGTGCGATGCCGGGCGATCGTGCTGGGACAGTTCCGCCGCGCCAATGAGGTGTTCGAGAAGGCGCGGGCGAATCCCACCTTGGAGAATTTCGGCAAGTTGGCCGCGGAATATTCGATCGAGGGGACCAGCCGCGTCTTGGAGGGCGAGGTGCCGCCCGTCGCCAGGCATAGTGGCCAACCCAACCTGGAACACGAGGCCTTCGCCTTGAAGAAAGGCGAGATGTCGGGCGTTATTCAACTCGGTGACAAGTGGGTGATCCTCTTCTGCGAGGGTTACACCGAGCCGGAGAAGGTGGACTTCGCCCAGGTCCGCGACTTGATTTACGAGGACATCCACGAGAAGAAACAGCATCTGGCCATGGCCGATTTTTTCGAGAACCTGCAGAATTCGGCCACGATCGACAACTTCTTGACCGGCAAGACGCAGTCGCCCGCCAAAGCGGGGGACAAAGATCCAGCCGGCCGACTGCCAACGCTCCGCGAAGTGCCGGGCAAAGACGGCTAAAGCTATCCGCTGACGGCCGCCGGCATTCCGTCTCAACCCGCGTCACGGGAATAACCGATGCTAACACTACGGCTATTCGCATCCAACGTTTCCTGTTGACCGTTCTCGGATGATCCAGAGCGAGCTTAGAACCAGGAGCGGCAGCGCCGCTGCGCTGCGCTCTGCCGTGGAGGTGCCGCTGCCCGGTCCCGTGGGACCATGGGAGGCGGTCGAACTGGCAGCCGAAGGAAACTGGTCGCAAATCTATCGCGCCCGCCCGCTGGAATCACCCGCCGATCGACCGGCGGCCTACGCCCTGAAAATGCTCCGTCCGCAGCGTCAGGAGGATGCCTGGGGGATTGCCTTGTTGGCCCGGGAGGCCCTGGCCGGCAACAGTATTTCCCATCCGCACTTGATTCCCGTGCTGGATGCCAGCGTGAGCCGGGCGCCGCGTTTCGTGGTCATGCCGTGGCTGGAGGGGGCCACGCTGCAAGCCCGCCTGGCGGCCGGCGAGTTGATGGACGTGCCGGCGGCGTTATGGATCGCCCGGCAGGTGGCCGAAGCGCTCCAGGCCCTGGAGACTGGCGGTTGGATGCACGGCGACGTGAAACCGAGCAACATTTTTCTCTCGCCGGAAGGGCATGTGACGTTGTTGGATTTGGGCTTTGCCCGCCGCCGCGACGAAACGTGTGCCAGCATCGATCGCTGCGTGATGGGCACTTGCAACTACTTGGCCCCGGAGTGCATCACCTCGGCCGGCGGCGGCGACATTCGCAGCGACATCTACAGTCTCGGCGCGGTGCTCTTCGAAGTGCTCTCCGGCCGCTTGCCGCTGGAGGGCGATACGCTGGCCGAGATCGCGGCGCGGCACCGGCAAACGGCCGCGCCCAACCTGTTGAAGCTGGTTCCGCAACTGCCCACCGAAATCGCCTGGCTGGTGCGCCGCACGATGGCCAAGGACCCGCTCCGCCGCCCGCAAACAGCGCGAGAACTGATTCAACAGTTGATCGGGCTGGAAATCGCCACGTTCTCGGAACGAGCCCTGGCGTAGGGTTGCCGATCATTGTTCAACGGGCACAAGAAAAACAAGCGGCCCGCTCGGAAGTGCAGCGGGCCGCTTGGCTCATTGTCGAGGAGAAGGTCCCGACTCGGATCGAAACGCGAGTCCGAGACCATCGCCGAAGTCGCCTATTTGCAGCAGGCCGGGGCGCAGCAGGCCGGGGCACAAGCAGCCGGGGCTTCGCAGCAGGCCGGAGCGCAGCAGCAGGGCTTGGCGCAGCAGCAGGCCAACTTGGCCTTCAGCTTGGCGCACAGGCAACCGTGGCAGCGCTTCTCGCAGCAAGCCTTCTCGCAGCAAGCCGGGGCGCAGCAGGTCGGAGCGCAAGCCGCCGGGGCACAAGCCTTGGGGGCTTCGCAGCAAGCCGGAGCGCAGCAGCAGGGCTTGGCGCAGCAGCAGGCCAGACGGGCCTTCAGCTTGCCGCACAGGCAACGGTGGCAGTGCTTCTCGCAGCAGGTCGGAGCACAGCAGGCCGACGCACAGGCAGCCGGGGCACAAGGGGCCGGAGCACAAGCAACGGGGGCACAGGGCGCGGGCGTACAGGCAGCCGCTTCACAACATGCCGGGGCGCCAAACAAATGAGCTTGGGCATTCGAGGTAATGGCCAGCGTGACAACCGCAGCCACAGCCAAAACCAACAGGATACGACGGTTCATGGGAGGACTCCTTGTTAGGAAAAACCAAGTGGGAAACGCACGCAAACTAGCGTGTATAGGGGTTTACGGTCCAATCTAGGGTTTGCTATCGACGTAGCGACGCCGCGTTGCTTAACCAGAGGCCCCAATTCCGCCAACTCTTGTAGAGCACGGGGCCACTGGTGACGATCAGTGCGGTGATAGCGGACATAGCGAAGTCACCGTGCCCGCAGAACCCGAATTTCAGGCAGATTCCGCCCTAACTCCCCTATTTGCTCGAGCGGCTTTTTCCCGAGCCCTGATGACGCAACTCAGCTATGCCGGCAGCCCACTGTACTGCGACTTGAGCCTCGATCCGGAGTTCGCCACGGTGGTGGCGTGGTTCGTGGGGGACCTGCCCGATCGCATTGCCGAGTTGCAGGAGAACGTGGCGGCCGGCGACTGGGAGGGACTACAACAGACGGTCCATCGCCTGAAGGGGGCTGGTGGCAGTTTCGGTTTTGGCCCCATTACGGCGGCCGCCGCCGCCGTGGAAAGGGCCATCGAGCCACGGCAGTCGGCAGCGGCCATTCTGCTTGCCGTGGAGGCTTTGGTGGATCTCTGTCGGCGCGCCCGCGTCAGCAGGCCGGCCGATTAGGCCCAGATTATTCATGGCCCCGGGCGCGTCGGCGCGGAGTGTTGAATTGAAGCCCGAAGCGCAAGCGAGGTTAACCTGTTGGCCGGACCTCGCTTGCGCTTCGGGCTTCAATTGGGCCACGAATAATCCGGGTTAGGATCGGCAGAAAAATAACATTCGCAAATCGTAGGTCAGGCTGTGCCTGACACCCCGGACTGTCAGGCACAGCCTGACCTACGGGGGACCGCTCCTTCCACCCAAGTTCGGAAGTTATTATTCGGCCGATCCCTAGCACGCCTCGATCCGCCCCTGGCGAAGTTGCACCGCCGCGGCGGCAACGCGCTGCCAGAAGGGCCGATTGTGCGAAACCACGATCATCGCCTGCGGCAAACCGCCGAGCACCTCGATCAGCCGTTCCGTGGCCTGTTCGTCCAGTTCACTGGTGGGCTCGTCCAGCAGCAGCACGTCGGGCTGCATGGCCAGCACCGTGGCCAAGGCGACCAGCCGCTTTTCGCCGCCGGAAAGATGGTAGGTGATGCGGTGTTCGTAGTCGTCCAAGCCCAACGATTGGAGCGTCTCGGCAACGATCCGGCGCACTTCCGCGCGCGGCTTGCCCAGATTCAGCGGCCCGAAGGCGACATCTTCCGCCACCGTGGGGCAGAACAACTGGTCGTCGGTGTCTTGAAAGAGCAGGCCGGCGCGGCGGCGAACTTCATGGAAGTCGCTCTCGCCGCTGCGGAGCCGGCCAAAGGCGCGAATCCGCCCTCCGGCCGGGCGCAACAGTCCCACGATCAGATGCAACAGGGTCGTCTTGCCACTGCCGTTGCCGCCGAGTAGGGCCAGACGTTGGCCCGCCTCCAGACGAAAATCGCAGCCGCTGAGCACGGGCCGCGCCGGACCGTAGGAAAACTCCACGCCTTCGAGTTGAATTAACGGGTCATCCATAGCCAGTTCGCCCAGGTCAACAGGATGAACAACGCCGTCGCGGCGAGGCAAAACGGCAGGTCGCGGCGCGAGAAACTGAAGTGGTTCAAGACGTAGAACCGTCCGCGAAACGCGCGGCACTTCATGGCCGCCACGATGCGCTCGGAACGGTCGAAACTGCGGATCAGGAGCATTCCCACCAGATAACCGTAAGCACGATAGGTGTGCAGGTTCATGCGGGGCCGGAAGCCGCGGACTTTCATGGCCGCTCGCAGCCGCCGAGATTCGCGATCGAGCACGTCGAGATAGCGGACGGTGAACAGCAGCAGGTGGGCGAGCTTGTCGGGCACGCGCAGATGGCTCAGGGCGTGCCCCAGCGTCATGGCGTCCATCGACGCCAGCAGGCCCATCAGCCCGAGCACGATGGCGTTTCCCTTCAAGGCGACCCGCAAGGCCAGCACCAAGCCGTCGCGGGAAAACGCCAAGGGGCCCAACCGCAGCCAGGCGGCGCCCTCGCCACCCAGCGGCAACAACAGCAGCAGCAGCAACATGACCAGTTCCAGGGGCATGAGCCGTCGCAGCACCACGGTGGGCGCGAGCCCCGAGAGGGCCACGCCGCCCACGGCCACCGCCAGGGACGCCAGCAGCACCGGCCAGGCACCGGCGGCGGCGACCAGCAGGGCGAACACCATCGCGGCAATCACCCGCGCCCGTGGATCGATTCGGCTCAGGTAGCCGGCCGAGTCGCCTAGCGGAGCGCCATGCAACCAGTGCAGTGTGGGCTCGTACGGTCTATCCATGGCAGTAACCGTTCACGGGGCGGGCGGGGACTGGTCCATTTTTCGGCCACTGGGCATGATGTGTAGGTATAACGTGGTCCGAAAACATGGACCTGTCCCCTTCTTCCCCGCTTGAACGGTTATCCATGACGGGACCGTTTCGCGGCCAGAAAGTAACACGCCACACCGGTGATGCCAAGAATATAACCGATGCCGCCCAACAGGTCGCGCAGGCTCAGACGCTGTTGATATTGGTCGAGTTGATCGCGGAGCAAGACGATCTGCTCGCCGAGGGCCGCCCGATCATCGCCGGGGGCGGCCGCCAACTCGGCTGCGTGGATGGTGTACTCCGCGCCATGGCCGTCGTCCGTCGCGACGACCAGCTTGTGATCGCAACGGTCGCGAGCTTCCAGGCTGAACTGGCCTTGGGCGTCGGTCGTGGTGCGGCCCAACTCTTTGCCCGCCGGATCGAGGGCCACCACCGGCACCCCTTGGGCGGCCGTGCCACCGCCGAAGTAAGCCTTGCCCGTGATGAACGTCTTGCCTTGCACGTGGGCGAAGACGTGGAGCGTATGGGCCCGGACGGGCACGGGACACAACCACAATATGCCGAGCACGGCCACTGTAGCAGGCACACTCCGTGTGCCGCGGCGGATGGCACACTCCGTGTGCCGAATACAATTCGTGGGCCACCTAGTCATTTCCCGCTCCTTATATTTTCTGCGGGAAGGCCGCCAGCAAGGGAGCAGCCAGCACTTCCAGCCGCACCTTGCGCAGCAACACCACGACGCTGCCGGTGACGAGACCTTCGATCAAGGCGACCGGCAAGTGGCCGAGCACCAGCGCGTGGGCCACGGGGACGAATTCTTTTCCGGAAAGCGTCAGGGCCGTCCACGCCAACAGCGCGCTGAGAAGAATGGCCGTCGCGCCCGCGGCAAATCCGCTCAAGAACACGATGGTTTGCCGGCTGCTCCGCACGGGGTAATAGAAAAGGTAGTACATCGCGACGGCCGGCAAGGCCATGACCACGGTATTGAGCCCCAGCGTGGTCGGGCCGCCCAGCACCACGGAAACAAAGATTCCCTGCAACACCAGCGCGACCAGCACGGCCGGAAATGCGGCCCAACCCAGCACCAGCCCCATCAGGCCGGTGAGCATGAGGTGGACCGACGAGGGCGGCAGTGGCACCTGGATCGAGGAGGCGACGAAGAAGGCGGAGCTGAGCACGGCCACCTGGGGAATCCGCTGGTAGTCCATCTTGGAGAGGCCGATGGCGGTTCCCAGCGCGCCGGCGGCGGCGCCGGCGATGAGCACCGCTTGTCCGTGCGGCGTCACCGAAAGGGTGCCTTCCCAAATGTGCATGGCTAGTCCTTTTCTTTCATGTCCACGGTGCGCACCCAGATCAGGCCGCCCAGTTCCACGTCCACCATTTTGCCGGCGGGATTTTTCATTTTCTCGCCCGGCACCAGGGCGGCAAATCCCCACCAGCCGGCGCGCGGCATCGTGTAGGAGAAAACACCGCCGGCGTCGGCCTTGACCACTTGAGTCACAAAGGCCTCGTTGGGAACCTTCACGCGACCGCCGCGGTTGTAATACTCCACTTCCACGTGGGCGAAGGGAACCGGCTTGCCGTTGTGGCGGACGATGCCGCGAAAACTGTTGCCGGTCCACAGCCCGTAAGGCCGCACCAAGGGCTCGATTTCCACGGGCAGGCCGACCAGGGCGTCCCAACCTTGCTGGGCGTCCAGGGCATCGACGACAACCTTGGTGTAATGGACGATCATCTTCGCTTCGGCCGCTTCCCAATAGGGCTCCGGCGCGAGATAGAAGACATAGTCGCCCGGCGTGGTCAATCGCACCGGACAAGTGTAGGCCGTCTTGCCCGCCACCTTTCGCGACTGCAAATCGCCGCGTAGATCGGTCTTCTTGCCATCCAGCAATACGCCGAACTGCCGCGGCCGGGCCATCTCCATCACGGGCGTTTGCTTCATCGGATGGGTGAAGAGCAGATCCAGTACGATGGTTTGATTGTCCGCGGCGGAAACCACGTCGCTCGAGGGCAGCAGCACTTGGAAATGGGCCCTTGCCACGCCCGCGCCGCAACACGACAGCCACACCGCCAGCAACGCGGCACGGGAAAGATATTTCCAGGGGGACCTCACGACGGACACCTCAATGGCCTGGCCGAGCGACACGGGGAAGTATTACACCCGCTCGTATTGTAACACGCCGGCCCAGCGGCGTCGAGGGTGCCCGGACGCCAAGGCCCGGAGAATTAAATAGCGTTGGGCCCTACGGATGTTCGCCCGCGCTGGCCATCACCAGTTCCCCTTTGTAGATGCCTTTGAGCCCCCTCAGTTGTGAAGCGATCTTCTGCAAGCGGTTGGCCGGGCCACGCAAAACAATCACTTCCAGGCAGAGGTCATGGGTCAGGTGGGCGTGCAGCGTGGAGACCACCAACTCGGTGTGGTCGTGCTGCAATTTGGTGAGGTGATCGCGCAGTTGCGGCCGGTGATGGTCGTACACCAGCGTCAGCGTGCCCGCCGCATCCTGCGAATCGGACTGCCAGGCATGGGTGGTCAGGGTATCGCGGATCAACTGCCGGACCGCCTCGCTCCGCGTGGCGAACTGCTGCTGTTTGCAGTAGCGCTCGAACTTCTCCAACAGATCGTCTTCCAGCGAGACGGAAAAGCGGACGATTTCCGACATGGCTTCAACCTTCCAACGGACTCATCGCGAAGAATCGAACCGTGTAGGGAACGCCCTCGGTGGCGTTCCGGGCA
>CAYYBU010000039.1:0-10962 GCA_964469945.1 uncultured Planctomycetaceae bacterium | reverse complement strand
TGATCTTGCGGTCCAAGGCCCGCGTGTAAGAGTCCTGAATCACCGGCCCGTCGGCCACCGGATCGCTGTAGGGGATACCCAACTCGCACAGCGCGCAGCCGCAGGCGACCAGTTGGCAGAGCAACTCGCGGGTGAAATCCAGATCGGGATCGCCGGCCGTGATGAAAGGCATCAGGGCCTTGCGACCGTCGCGGCGAAGTTGCGCGAATAGGGCGTCGATGGCAGACATGGCGTCAATACTCCACGCCACGGAGGCGGGCGATTTCCGCGGCGTCTTTGTCACCACGGCCGGACAGGCAAACGACCACCACTTGGTCGGGCTTCCGCGCGGCCGCCAGTTCCATGGCCTTGGCCACCGCGTGCGAACTTTCCAGGGCCGGCAGAATGCCCTCGCTCTTGGCAACAGCATCGAAGGCAGCCAGGGCCTCGTCGTCGCGGGCGTTGGTGTAACGGACGCGGCCGCTCTCTTTCCAGTAGCTGTGTTCCGGTCCGGTGCCCGGGTAGTCCAGGCCGGCGGAAACGGAATGGACGTCGGCCGTCTGGCCATCCTCGTCCTGCAAGACATAGCTGAAACTGCCATGCAGTACGCCGGGACGGCCAAAGCAGAGCGTGGCGGCATGTTGGCCGTATTGGCTGCCGCGGCCGCCGGCCTCGACGCCGACCAGTTCCACGGTGGCGTCGTCCACCAGCGGGGCGAACATACCGGCCGCGTTGCTGCCGCCGCCGACGCAGGCCACGACCAGGTCCGGCAGGCGGCCCAATTGTTCCAGGCATTGGGCGCGGGTTTCGCGGCCGATGATGGACTGAAAATCGCGGACGATGCGCGGAAACGGGTGTGGACCAACCACCGAGCCGAGGCAGTAGTGCGTGCTGTCCACCGAGCTCATCCAATCGCGGAAGGCCTCGTTGACGGCGTCGCGGAGCGTCCGCGAGCCGCTGCCGACGGGGCGGACCTCGGCCCCCAGCAGTTTCATGCTGAACACATTGGGGCGCTGACGGCGGATGTCCTCTTCGCCCATGTAGACCACGCAGGAGAGGCCGAACCGCGCGCAGGCCGTGGCGGTGGCCACGCCGTGCTGACCGGCGCCGGTTTCGGCGATCACGCGGCGCTTGCCCATCCGCAGCGCCAACAGGGTCTGGCCCAGCGTGTTATTGATCTTGTGCGAACCGGTGTGGTTGAGGTCTTCGCGTTTGAGGTAGATTTGCGCCCCGCCGCATTGCTGGCTGAGCCGCCGGGCGTAATACAGCGGTGACGGCCGGCCCACGTAATGCCGATACAGCTCGGCCCGCACATACTGGAAGGCCGCATCGACGACGGCCTGCTCGTACTGGGCCGTCAACTGCTCCAGGGCCCGGCTGAGGGTCTCGGGGACGTAGCGGCCGCCAAAGGGGCCAAAACGACCGGCCGCGTCGGGCAGTTGGGTCTTTGCGGACATGGAAGCCTTTACTTATGGGGGCGCGTCCAAAGGCACAAAACTTCATTCTCCTTGGGCCTTCTCGGGGCGTCAAGTGCCTGTTTCTCCCCCGGCTTTGTGATTAGAATAGACTGGCGGAGAGGAACAGAGGCATGGGATGTCGTTTCGCGAGTTCGTGTTGCGCAATGGGTGCCACTACTGGCTTGTCCAGCAGTGCCTTGGGTGCCACTCGCTCTGCCAGTGTGTCCGGAGGCTCTAGTGGCACACGGCCAGCGAGCAGAACGAGCCGCCCTCACCCCCGGCCCCTCTCCCGCTTGCGGGAGAGGGGAGTTCAGTTCGCATTGGCGTTGGTGGCCACGCTCGGCTTTCCGCCCTCGGCCTGGGGCCTTCAGCCTTCCCCCCCGGCTTTGGAACGCGTCAACCTGGCGGACGGCGGCAAGCACTACGAAGGTCTCGTCGAATCCGAAGACGACACCTGGATCTACTTCATCCAGATCCAACGCCCCACGGGACGACCGACGCACCTGGTGGTCCGCACGCTGGATCGCCGCACGGTGGCTTCCGTGGTGCGATTGGACGCCCCGCAGCGCGCCATGCTGCGTCAGCAGATCGAGCAGTTCGTCAATCGGGCGGCCATCGAGGCCGGCCGCATGGAAGCCGTGGTGCTCGTGCCCTTGCAGAAAGAGGGGAACCACTACCAACACTATGCGGGCAAGTGGTTCACCTTGGACAGCACGGCCGAGCCGCAGACCGTGCGGCGGGTCGTCGTGCGGGTGGAACAGGTCTTCGCCGCCTATCGACAGATGCTGGCGCCGCGGAACCGGCCCGCCCGGCCGCCGCGGCTGGTGGTGTTCGACTCGATGGAGCAGTACCAATCGCTGCTGGCCCCGCGGGGACTGAAAATTCTCAACCGTGCTTGCTTTCTGGAGGGGGACAACCTGGTGGCGGTCGGCAGCGAGTTGGCCCACCTGAATATCCGCACCGCCCGGGTCAACACCCAGGTCGAGCTGATCCAGCGCGAGCTGAAAGAGTTGGAAAAGCGACTGGAGATGCGGCGCAAGGAATTGGCCGACGCCATGCGCGAGGAGGGACGCTCCCGGAGCGAGATCGCCGGTTCCTTGGCCATGTTGCAGCGGCAGTTCGACGCCGACGTCGCACACATGAGGAACGATCTGCAGCGCTACCAGCGCGAGACCGCGCAGACCTTCGAGAACAGCACCCGGCAGATGTTCGCGCGGATCTACCACGAATCGTTTCACGCCTACCTGGAAAACTACGTCTATCCGCACCAGAAGTACGATGTTCCCCGCTGGCTCAACGAGGGGCTGGCCGTGATGTTCGAGGGGGGGGTCCTGGAGGCCGGCAGCCTGCGGGTGGACGCTCCCAATGCGGCCGCCCTGGCACGATTGAAGGCCGATCTGGACGGCCCCCAGCCGCTGGCCTTGCAGCAGGTGTTGTCGACCGACCCGGCGGCGTTCCTGCAATTGCACGATACGGCCTCGTCGGCCTCGGATCGCCTGTACGCGTATGCCTGGGGACTGGCCTATTATCTGGCCTTCGAGAAGCACCTGCTGGACAGTCCGGCGCTGGAGCAGTACGTCGCCCCGGCGGCCAGGCAACTGGGCCCCGTGCCGCGGCTGGAACGCCTGGTCGGCATGTCCCTGGGGAAGTTCGAGCAGGACTGGCGGGAGTATATCCGCGTGCAGAAGGCCGCTCCGCAGCAAGTTTCCCGATTTCCTGTCTCCACCGCGGCCGCTTCCGCAAATTAGGAGTGTAGGTGGGCGCCGCCCACCATCTGCCCGAACCATTTCACGAGGAGAGAAAACGATGCGATTGTGGACGATGTTGGCGAGCCTGCTGGTGGCTGGCGTGATGACGAGCGGCGTCTTGGCTCAGGACGCACCGAAGAAGGGCGACGGCCACCGCCACGCGCGGCACATGCCCAGTTTCAAGGACATGGTCGGCAGCGACGACGGCAAACTCACCGAAGACCTGTTCGTCAAGGGTGTCACCAAGAACGCGCCGGAGGAGAGGAAAGAGAAGGCCACCACGTTTGCCAAGGGGATGTGGAAGCGGCTGGCCGGCGACAAGACCGAGCTCACCAAGGATGAGTTCCAGGCGGCCGTGAAGAAGATGCGCGAGACGTGGAAGAACAAAGGCAAGAAGGGGGACGATGCCCCCAAAGAAAAGAAGGATGTGTGACGCGACCTTCTGAACCGAGCCATCACGAGAGCCGCCGGAGCCCTTCCGGCGGCTCTTTGTGTTTGGGGGATATCGCAGGAAAGGGGACTGGCTCCGTTGCCTCGCTTGAGCAAGCCCCGCCGAAACGCCCGGCGGCAACGGTGCCTGTCCCCTTTCCGCCCATCGCCTGGCAGTGAACTCCTCAGCGGTTCTTCATGGGCACGTAATCGGTCTGCTTCGGACCGATATAGATCTGCCGCGGACGAAGGATCTTGCTGGTCGGATCGTCGTGCTGCTCTTTCCACTGCGCAATCCAGCCCGGCAAGCGGCCGATGGCGAAACAGACGGTGAACATGTTGGTGGGAATGCCCATCGCCCGCAATAATATCCCGCTGTAGAAATCGACGTTGGGATACAACTTTCGATCGATGAAATAGGAATCTTCCAGGGCCAGCTCTTCCAGTTTGCGGGCGATGTCCAGCAGTGGGTCACTGCGCTTCAATTGGGCAAACACCTTCTCACTGGCCTCCTTGAGAATCTTCGCCCGCGGATCGTAGTTGCGATAGACGCGATGGCCGAAGCCGTAGAGGCGGAAGGGATTAGCTTTGTCCTTGGCGTCGCGGATGCAATCTTCCGGCGACAGCCCGCCCTTGTGGATGCGTTCCAACATCTCGACGACCTCGACGTTGGCGCCGCCGTGTAAGGGCCCCCACAAGGCACAGACCGCCGCCGCACAAGAGGCGAACACGTTGGCCCGGGCGGAACCGACCACGCGCACCGTCGAGGTGCTGCAATTCTGCTCGTGGTCGGCGTGCAGGATGAACAACAGGTTCATGGCGTCCTCGACCTCCGGCGTGATGAAGTACTGCTGGTAGGGGATCGAGAACATCATGTGGAGGAAGTTGGCGCAATAACGCAGCTTCGGATCCGGATAAATGAAGGGCAACCCTTGCGAGCGGCGGTAGGAGAAAGCGGCAATGGTCCGCACCTTGCTGATGAGCCGGGCGGCCGCTTCTTCCAGCGAGCCCTCGTCCTCCAGCGCGAGCAATTCCTGGTGGAAGCAGGCCAGGTTGCTGAGCGTGGCCGAGAGAATCGCCATCGGCGGCGCGTCGGTCTGGATGTGCTGGAACTGGTGCTTCTGGCCTTCGTGCAACAACTCGTTGCTGGTCAACCGCATGCTGAAACGGTCCAACTCGGCCTTGGTCGGCAAGCGGCCGAAGATCAGCATCCAGGCCACTTCGACGAAATTCGGTTTCTTGGTGAACTGCTCGATGGGGATCCCCCGATAGCGGAGGATGCCCTGCTCCCCGTCGATGAAGGTGACCGCACTCTTGCAGACGCCCGTATTTCCCAGCGATGGGTCGTAGGTAATCAGGCCGGTCTGGTCACGGAGGCGGGTGATGTCGATGGCGCGTTCGCCCTCGGAGCCCACCAGAATGGGCAGTTCGATTTTCTGGTCGCCGACAATCAGGGTGGCTTTTTCCGGCATGGCGGATCTCGCGTGGCAGTCGTGAACAGTCTAGGAAAAGATTGATGATACTTGAATTTAGCGCAAAAGCAATGGTCTTCACCAATTGGGGGGCCCCCTTGCGCGATGCGGCCCGCAAGCTAAACTGGGATAGCCTTCTTTGCGTTTGTCTAGCAGGAAAGCGGTCGCTACAATGAGAGGTTTGGATCGTGGTGGGAGTGCGCCCAAGCGGCATCGCTCCCCAAGCCTGACAAGGAGTTGACGCGGTGCAGATCAATATTTCCACGCGGCATGGTCACCTGAGTGATGAAACGCAAGGCAAGCTCCAGGAAAAACTGGAGAAGTTGACCCGGCTCTACGACCGTCTCAGCGCCATTGAGATGACCGTGGATTTGGAACATCGCGATGCGCCGAACGTCGATCTGCGCGTCTCGGCCAAGCACAAACACGATTTCGTGGCCGCCAGCCGCGGCCTGGAATTGATGGCCTCGGTCGACGATGTTGTGGAAAAGATGGAACAACAGTTGCGCAAGTACAAAGAAAAGGTCCAGGACCGTCATCGGAGCGTGGGACCTCCTGCGCCGGAGGTCCCCGAGGACCCTCAGCCAAGTAATCCGTGAGGTTCCGTGCCGGCGCGGCGGCGGCCATTGTGTGGGACCTTGCCAGGCGCGTCGGGCCAAGACGGAACGAAGAAGGGAGATGATCTGCATGAAGTTTGCCGACTTTGTAAGTCGTGGCGCGATCCGCGCCCAATTGAAGGCGTTGGACAAAGAGGGGGCCATCCGCGAGATGGTCCAATCGCTGGTCGAGTCGGGAAAGGTCGACGCCGGCGAGTTCGAGAGCATCGTCAAGGCGATTCTCAAACGCGAGGAACTGGGCAGCACCGGCATCGGCCGCGGCGTCGCCGTCCCGCATACCAAGCATCCCAGCGTCGATCGCCTGGTGGGAACCGTGGCGGTCAGCAGCGGCGGCGTCGATTTCGCCAGCCTGGACGGCGAGACGGTCAACTTGTTCTTCCTGTTGATTTCGCCCCCCGATCGGCCCGGCGACCACCTGCGGGCCCTGGAAAACATCTCGCGGCAACTCCGCGACGACACCTTCTGCCGTTTCCTCAAGCAGGCCAAGACGGCGGAAGAAATCCAGCAACTATTGGACGAAGCCGATAACAACCAGTTCGGCTCCTGAGCCACCCCTGGCGGCCGCCCGCGGCCGCGCCAAGTCATGTCCGATGCCGCCGTAACCCGAACCGTGCTCGTTGCCAACCGCGCCGGCATTCATGCCCGCGCCGCGGCCCTGATCGCCACCTTGGTGCGCCGCTTCAAGGCCCGCGTCGAGATCGTCAAGGGCAACGCCCGCGTCGAGGGCACCGACGTGCTGCAGATCCTCTCGCTGGGAACCGGCCAGGGAGAGCAGTTGTCGTTGGAGGCCACCGGCGAGGAAGCGCCGCAGGCGCTCGATGCCTTGGAAGATCTGTTCATCGGCAAATTCGGCGAGGATTGAGAGCCGGCCGGAAACACCCCGCATTTTGCTCAACTTATTCTCCTGACGGGCCCTTCGCTGCCGATCGTATGCAGAAGCTACAAGGAATTGCCGTTTCGCCCGGCGTCGCCATTGGCGAGGCGCTGGTGATGGATACCGAGGGATTTCGCATCCCGCGGCGATTCGTGTCGCGCGATGCGGTCGAGGACGAACTGGAGCGGCTGGACAAGGCGATCCGCGCCGCCTCGACGGAGATTGCCAGCCATCGCGAGACCGTGGCCAACGAACTGGGCGAAAAATACGGCGGCATCTTCGAGGCCCATCTGCAGATGCTCCAGGATTCGCGCTTGCGCCGCGAGCTGGAGGAGATGATCCGCCACCGCCACTACTCGCCCGAATATGCCGTCAGCCGCACCCTGCGGCGCTACGCGCAGGTCTTCCAGCGACTGGAGAGCTCGCACCTGGCCGAACGCGCCAACGACATCTTCGACATCGAGAAACGCATGTTGCGCCACCTGCTGGGGCGGCGCCGCGAAGGCATCTCGCACCTCACTTCGCCGGTGCTGGTGCTGGCCCACAACCTTACCCCCAGCGAAACGGCCAACCTCGATCGACAGTTCGTGCGCGGCTTCGTCACCGAGGTGGGCGGACCGGGCGGCCATACGGCCATCGTGGCCGAGGCGCTGGAAATTCCCGCCGTGGTCGGCACCGGCCCCTTTCTGGCCGAAGTCTCCGGCGGCGACCTGGTGATCATCGACGGCGACAAGGGGCTGGTCATCCTGCAGCCCGACGAGGAGACGCTGGCCCGCTACCGGCACGAGGTGGAAGAGATCCGCACCTTGGCCGCCCGCCTGGAATCGCTCCGCGACGTGCCCTGCGAAACGGCCGACGGCCTGCGCGTGCAACTGTACGGCAACATCGAGTTCCCCTACGAGGTGGAGCATTGCCTGGACCGCGGCGCCGACGGCGTGGGCCTTTATCGCACCGAGTTCCTCTACCTGGGCGCCGAAACGGAGCCCACCGAAGAGACGCACTTCCAGGCCTATCAGCAAGTGGTCCACGCCATGGGCGACCGGCCGGTCACCATCCGCACCTTCGACCTGGGCGCCGACAAACTGCCGCACCTGCCGCCGCCGGAAGACGAACGCAATCCCTGCCTGGGCCTGCGCAGCATCCGCCTGGCGCTGCGGCACCTGACGATGTTCCGCACGCAACTGCGCGCCGTGTTGCGGGCCAGTGCGACGGGAAACCTCCGCGTCATGTTCCCCCTGGTCTCCACGCTGCTGGAGCTGCGCCAGGCCAAGATGGTGCTGGCCGACGTGATGGAAGACCTGGACGAGCACGGCATCGAGTTCAACCGCGACATCCCCATCGGCATGATGGTCGAGGTCCCCGCGGCCGTCATGATGATCGACCACTTCGTCGAGGAGGTCGACTTCCTCAGCATCGGCACCAACGACCTGATCCAATACACTCTGGCGGTGGACCGCAGCAACAAGGACGTGGTGGGGCTGTACAATCCGGCCGATCCGGCGGTGTTGAAGCTGATTTCGCTGTCCATCGAGGCCGCCCGCCGCAAAGGGTTGCCCATCAACATGTGCGGGCAGATGAGCGGCAACGCCATCTACACGATGTTGCTGTTGGGCTTGGGGCTCCGTCAGTTCAGCGTCAGCCCCAGCGCGATTCCCGAGATCAAACACGCCTGCCGCCACGTGAGCCTGCCGCAGTGCGAGGCCGTGGCGGCCCGCGTCATGGGCATGGAAAACGCCCGCGATATCAAGAACTATCTCCGCGAGGAGTTGAAGAAGTACGTGCCCGGAATGGGGCAATAAACTAATTTTTGTCCGCCGTTGTTTTCCGCAGCGGCGGGAGGTAACCGTTCGAACCCATGGTTCGACCACGAGTACGCATTCGATTTTGCAAGCAGGGAGATCTGCGCCTGATCGGACATCGGGACCTGATGCGATGCCTGGAGCGGCTCTTTCGCCGCGCCGGGCTGGCGCTGGCCATGAGCCAGGGGTTTCATCCCAAGCCGCGCGTCACGTTCCCCTTGGCTTTGGCGGTCGGCATCGAGGGAAGGGATGAGGTCATGGAGTTCGAGTTGACCGAAACACCTGCGGCCGGGGAACTCTTGCGGCGTCTCGCGCCGCAAGCCCCGCCGGGATTGGTGTTCCGGTCGGTCGAAGTTCTGCCCCCGGGCAGCCGCAAGGCGCGGCCCCGCAGCGCCGAGTACGAGGCGCTGATTCCCGTCGCGCGTCGCGACGGCCTGGACGAGCGCATCGGCCGACTTTGGGCCGCCTCGTCGTGGCCCTGGCAGCGCCCCGCGCGCGACGCGGTCATCGACCTTCGCGCCGACCTGGAAGCGCTGTCGCTTGCCGAAGGGCGATTGCACATGCGTCTGCGGTCCGGTCCGGAAGCCCGGACCGGACCGCGCGACGTGCTGGCCGCCCTCGATCTGGCCGATCTCGAGCAGCAGGGCGCCGCCCTGATACGCACCACCGTGGAGCTCGACTCATGAGCGCTCCGCTGGCTGCTCCGGCCCCCCGGCCCCCGGCCGCTTGCACCGCACGAATGCCCGCTTGTCGGTCTTGCCGAACAAGGAGGCGACCCCATGAAAAAAGAAATTCTCATCAACGTTTCCCAACCGGAGGAATGCCGGATTGCCATCGTTGAAGATGGCGTTCTGGAAGAGCTCTACGTGGAACGGGCCGGCCAGGACAGCTACGTAGGCAACATCTACAAGGGCGTGGTGGTCAACCTGGAGCCCAGCATCCAGGCCGCCTTCGTCGATTTCGGCGTCGGCCGCAACGGCTTCCTCCATATCAGCGACGTCGAGTCGCAATACTTCCGCCAGGGCGGCTACGATCCGGAGCAGCCCATCGGACCGGGCGGCCCGCGGCAGCAGTCGCAAGCGGCAGCGCCCGCCGCGGCCGACGAGACCGATGAGGTGGACGAGGTCGACGATGCGGAACTCGATGACGAGGCGGACGATGGGGACGGCGACGCCGCAGCGCCGGCCCCGCGGCGCCGCTTTCGCCCCGGCATCCGGCCGCGCTTCAAGCCGCCCATCCAGGAGATCCTCCGCCGCGGCGACGAAGTGCTGGTGCAAGTGATCAAGGAAGGCATCGGCACCAAGGGGCCCACGCTTTCCACCTACATCAGCATCCCCGGCCGCTACCTGGTGCTCATGCCCGCCCTGGGCCGCATCGGCGTATCGCGAAAGATCGAGGACGAAGAAGTCCGCCGCCGCCTGCGCGACATCATGCTGGAACTCAATCCGCCCCGCGGCGTGGGCTTCATCGTCCGCACGGCCGGCTCCGACCGCTCCAAGCGCGAACTGTCCCGCGACCTGGCCTACCTGCTGCGGTTGTGGAAGGTCATTGCGCGGCGGATCAAGAATCAGCCCGGACCGGTGGACATCTACGAAGAGAGCGACATGATCATCCGCACCATTCGCGACATCTTCGCCGCGGACGTGGATACGATCTATATCGACGAGAAGTCGGCCTACGAGCGGGCCCGCGAGTTCCTGCAGTTGGTCATGCCGCGGTACGTCAACCGCCTGCAATTCTACGAGGGCAAGGAACCGCTCTTCTTCAAATACGGCCTCGACGAGGAGATCGCCAAGATCCATCAGCGCAAGGTGCCGCTGAAGGCGGGCGGCTCGATCGTCATCGACCAGACCGAGGCCCTGGTGGCCATCGACGTCAACAGCGGCAGCTTCCGCGCCGAGGACTCGGCCGAAGAGACCGCCTTCCAGATGAACATCCTTGCCGCCCGGGAAATCGCCCGCCAAATCCGCCTCCGCGACCTCGGCGGCGTGATCGTCAACGACTTCATCGACATGCGCAAGGAGCGGCACCGCCGCGGCGTGGAGCGGGCCCTCCGCGACGCCGTCAAGCGGGACCGCGCCCGCACCAAGATCCTCCGCACCAGCCCCTTCGGACTGATCGAGATGACCCGGCAACGCGTCCGCCCCAGCCTGAAGCGGGGCGCCTACCGCGATTGCCCCTGCTGCCACGGCTCGGCGGTGGTCAAGACCCCGGAGAGCATGGCCATCGACGTCATCCGCCTCTTGATCGTCGCCTCGCAGCGTCCGCAGATTGCCCGGCTCATGGTCACCGTCGAGTCGGAGGTGGCCGATTATCTGAACAATCGCAAGCGGCACGAGTTGGCCCGGCTGGAAAAGGAAGCCAACATCACCGTGCAAGTCATTGCCGGCGAAGGGGTTGGGCCGGAACACCTCGTCTTCCAGGGCTGGGATACCGAAGGCCGCGAAGTCAAGTTCACCTGAACCGGCCGCGGGGCCGGCGCCAGATCGGGTTGCCCGAGAGGGCGTTTCAGGCGGGTTCAGACCGAAAGCACAAGGCCCCAGGCTAGCTGGGGCCTTTTCGAAGGCGGCGGCTGGCTTGCAGTCGC
>CAYYBU010000038.1:0-11032 GCA_964469945.1 uncultured Planctomycetaceae bacterium | reverse complement strand
CGCCGGGATGGCCCAGCACGACCAAGCTATGGGCGATGACCTGTTGAGGCAGTCCGACGAGGCGGCCGAGGCCCTCCATCCGCGCTTCCCGCGGATAAACGCCGCACCACACCGCGCCGAGCCCCAGGGCGTGGGCCGCCAGCAGCAGATTCTCGACCGCGGCCGCGCAGTCCACCACCCAATAGCCCTCGGACTTTTCCAGGCCCAGGTCGCCGCAGACCAGGATTGCCAGCCGGGCGCCGGCGACCATCGCCGCATTGGGCATGAACTCCGGGATCTTCACGAGCAGCGGCCGCTGATCGATCACGAGGAACTGCCACGGCTGTTGGTTTCGGGCGCTGGGGGCCTGCATGGCGGCGGCCAGGAGTTTTTCGATCAACTCTTCCGACACCGGTTGGTCGAGAAACTTGCGGATGCTGCGGCGGCTGTGAATGGCTTCGAGGGTATCCATGATCGCTTCCTTTGCGGGTGGTCTCTGAAACGCGTCCCATTGTACTTCGCACAAAAGGGGATTCAAGACAGCTTCATTTTACTCCAGGAGAACTGCAAAGTCCGACGCCAAGGGGTCAGGTCCATGTTTTCGGACAAGGCTTTGCCTGAAAAACCGGGCGTTCGAGCCGAAAAATGGACCGGACCCCGACTTTGCAGTTCTCCTGCATTTTACCCCTACGGCATGGGTTGCAGGCGAAACAGCCGCGTGGCATAAAGGCCCGTCAACGAGCCCAGCATGGCGCCGGCGATTACGTCGCCGACAAAGTGGTAATTCAGCCCGACCAGGGCCACGCAGACCGCCCCGCTCACGGCCGCGCAAAGCCAACGCCACCGTGGCCGGCAGAGCCATAGAATCGACACGACGGCAAAGGTGGCCGCGGCATGGCCGGAGGGAAACGACTGATAGGCACTGCCGAAATGGAAGGGATGAAAGCCGTAAGCACCATGGGCGATCAGGGAGGGATTGTTCCGGATCGAGGTCTCCGGCCAGGTGCGGCCGAACGCCCCCTTCAGCACATTTTTGATTGCCACGGTGGCGACGAGGTTGGCTGCCATCGCCAGCAGCAGCTTCTGATGTGGGCCGCCCGGCCGCAACAAGCGCCACGCCACGACGGCGATAATGCCCACGATCGCGGCATAGCTCAGCCAGTCGGAAAGCAGCGGCGGCCAGCGCAACAACGCATACGGATAAAAGCGATGGTCATGCACGAAGCAGGCCACCTGCCGATCGACGAAGAAATAGCACACGACCACGGTGATGCCGCCCAGAATCAAGGCGATGACCGGTCGGAAGGGGCTGGCGCTCGACTTTTGCGGTTGCATTATTGTCAGTTTACCATGCCGCCACGGCTTGCACCACCTGGCGGCGAACTGCACTGGCAAAGCGATGTCTTGGCGCCCGGCCGACGGCCTGCTGGCCGACGCCCATTGCCGAGGATAGAATGGTGGACATTGGTTCCCCGGCCTCAACGCGGCCCACATGACGGGCATCCTTCCCGGCATGATTCTGTGCCCCGCTCCGGCAAGGGGCAGGGGACTTGCCAATAATCGGTGAGACAACGGCCTCCTTGGATATTACAGCAGCGGGTAAGGAGGTAGTGGAAGATGGAGAACGCAAAGATGTTGGGAATGGAGAAAACAGTGGCGGGCGGAACGGAAGGAGGGCGTAGCCCGACTGGAGTTCCGCCTGCGACCGCGGCCCCGAGCGTTCCGGCCACTGGCGACGGAAGGCCGGTCCCGGACCCGGCCGAGCAGGAAAAGCCGTCCGACAACGGGGTCATCGTTCGCGGCGATAACCAGTTTGCCGTGGATCTGTACGCCCAGTTGGACCGCGAGCAACCGGGCAAGAACCTCTTCTTTTCACCCACTAGCATTTCGCTGGCACTGGCCATGACGGCCGCCGGGGCCCGCGATGGAACCCAATCCGAGATGGCCCAGGTGTTGCATCTCGACGCGGATCTGGCCCGGGCCCATGCTCATTACCATCAACTCCTCGGCCAGTGGAACGCGGCAGGCGAGAAACGGCCCTATCAGCTCCGCGTGGCCAATCGGTTGTGGGGACAGAAGGGCTGTTCGATCCGTCCGGAGTTCCTCGCCCTGACCGGCCAACAGTACGGGGCCGAAATGTGGTTGGTGGACTTTACCCAGGCAGCGGCTGCCAGCCAGGAAATCAACCACTGGGTGGAGGAGCAGACCAACGACAAGATCCGCGACCTTATCCCGCCCGGATCGCTCGACGCCCAGACCCGGCTGGTGCTGACCAATGCGGTCTATTTCAAAGGCGACTGGGTGCAGCCGTTCGACAAGCGGAACACTCGGGAGGAGGACTTTGCGGTTTCGGTTCAACAAAAGGTGAAGGCGCCGCTGATGCACCGGCAGGCGAGGCTGGCCTACGCCGAGGACGAAACCTTACAGGCATTGGAGCTTCCGTATGTGGATCGGGAACTGTCGATGGTCGTCATCTTGCCGAAGAAGGCGGACGGCTTGCCGGAATTGGAAAAGGCGGTCACGCTCGATAAGCTCACCGCGCTGGTGTCAATGCTCAACATCCGCGAGGTCAACAGCTACCTGCCCAAGTTCAAGCTGGAGACTTCCTTCGCGCTGAATCCGACGCTCCAGGCGATGGGGATGAAGCGGGCGTTTTCTCCGGCCGCCGACTTTTCGGGCATCAGCAGCGCGGAATCGCTGTACATCTCGGTCGTGCTCCACAAGGCGTATGTAGACGTCAACGAGGAGGGCACGGAGGCTGCCGCCGCCACGGGGGTCGTGATGAGGGCCTATGCAGCACGTCACCCGCAGCCGGTTCCCGTATTTCGCGCCGATCACCCCTTCCTGTTCTTGATCCGCGACACGAAGGCCGGGAGCATCCTGTTCCTGGGACGCGTGACCAACCCGCAGCCGACTTCGTCGTGATATTGGATTTGTTCGGAGTAACGTCGATTTTTCCGCGCGACCATATGGAGGTCTTCATTCAGGAGAAGAAAGAATTCATGAGAAAACAGCAGCTTCTAACGGGAAAGACGTGTTTCACGTTCATACTGGGCATTTCGGCACTGGCGGGCACGGCGGCTGCGGCGACCCCGTCCCCAGACGCGGTTCGCACCCAAGCCAACGTCATGGTCGAGATCACCTTCACGGCCAGCCAGGACTACCGCGATCCTTTCCATGAGGTCACCCTGGATGCCCTGTTCGAGAGCCCGCAAGGCCGCACCCTCAAGGTACCCGCCTTCTGGGATGGCGGCCGGCTGTGGAAGATTCGCTACGCATCGCCCGCGGTGGGGACCCATCGTTGGCGCAGCGTGTGTTCCGTGCCGGCCGATCGGGGATTGCACGGCGTCAAGGGTACGGTGATCGTGGAACCGTACCGTGGGGAAAATCTATTGTATCTTCACGGCCCTTTGCGCGTGGCCGCCGACCACAGGCATTTCGCGTACGGCGACGGCACGCCGTTTTTCTGGCTGGGCGACACGTGGTGGATGGGGCTCTGCCAGCGACTGCATTGGCCCGAGGAGTTTCAACAATTGGCCGCCGACCGCAAAGCCAAGGGCTTCAACGTGGTGCAAATCGTCGCCGGGCTGTATCCCGATATGCCGGCCTTCGATCCGCGCGGAGCCAACGAGGCCGGTTTTCCTTGGGAAAAGGACTACGCGCGCATCCGACCCGAGTATTTTGACAAGGCGGATGAGCGGCTGCGGTACTTGGTCGATCAGGGCTTCGCGCCCTGTATCGTGGGCGCCTGGGGATTTCATCTTCCCTGGCTGGGCGTCGAACGCATGAAGGAACACTGGCGATACTTGGTTGCGCGATATGCTGCTTTGCCCGTGGTGTGGTGCGCGGCGGGCGAAGGGACAAGCTCCTACTACAACTCCACGCGACCCAACGAAGACGCGGCATTTCAGAAACAGGGCTGGAGCGAGGTGATTCGCTCCATTCACGCCACCGACCCGTTCGGCCGAATGATCACCATCCATCCCGGGCACTCTGCCCGCGAAACCGTTACCGATCCGGCCATCCTCGATTTCGACATGCACCAGACGGGCCACTCGCCGGAAGATGCGATTGGCTCGATGGCTCAGCAAATCGGCGCGGCCTATGCGGCACAACCCACCATGCCGGTCATCGCGGGAGAATCGAGCTACGACGGGCTGGATTGCCGGGAGTGGGGCGGCGGTATTCTCTCCAGCGATGCCTCGCGGCAGATGTTCTGGATCGGCCTGATGCACAACGGCGTGGCTGGCGGCACCTACGGGGCCAACGGCATTTGGCAGCTCAACCGCACGGGCAAGCCCTATGGGCCGTCGCCGCACGGACGAAGCTGGGGCAGTATTCCCTGGGAGGAATCGATGCATCGGGCCGGTTCGGCCCAAGTGGGCTTTGCCAAGCAGTTCTTCGCCGCTTATCCCTGGTCTCGCCTGGAACCTCTCCCGGCCGCCGTGGCGTGGGGCGACCATGAACCGATCCAGGCCGACATCCGACCCTGCGCCGTGGGAACCGGGACGAAGCTCGTGATCGTTTACGTCCCCCGTCCTCGTCCGATCCTTGTGAAGCAACTGGCTCCACAGACGGATTATGCCGTGAGTTTGTTCGACCCGGTCGCCGCCGGTCACTCCTCCCTTGGAGCGATCAAGACGGATGCGACCGGAACTTGGCACAGCCCGGCGGCGCCCTACAAGCACGACTGGGTGGTTGTGCTGGAGAGGAAACGCGAGGGACCGTGATTGCAACCGCGGCGTCTCGCGAAGAATCCCCCCCCAACGCCACCATAAAACCGCGCCCTCACCGGCCGTTTTCACCCACGGATTCTGCTTCGTACCACTGGCCGCGCAGCCAATCGGCGAGCAGACCAAGATCCTGATCGGTCAACACGTTGGCGGCCGGGTCGGCGGCGGCATAGGCGGGCATGCGGTCGTTCTTCTTCCCGTAAAATCGCGCGTGCGCCGGGTTGCTGATGATGCCGATCAGCCACGACCGCGAGCCATAGCCGGTCAGGTCCGGGGCGTCGCCCAGTTGCCCTTGGTCGCGGAACTTATGGCACTGCGTACACTGAAAGCCCGATTGGCCCAGCAGCGTGCGGCCCTCGGCGATTGATTGCGCATCGCGGGCGTCGAGGTCATGTTGCGATCTCAAACCCGCCTCGGCCGAGACCGCCCAAACGACTTTTTCCAAGTCTTTCTTCTCTTTGTCATCGAGATCGTCGAGCGATTGCTTGACGAACGTCGGCATGGCCGCGTTCTTCAGCTTCGTGTTGCCGAAGTACTGCGGGCCGGCGATCTGTTTGGGATCGAGCAGGCCGGTCAGCCAACGGCGGCTGGCGAAGCCGTACAGGTTGGGGGCCGTCGAGGGCGGCGGTACGGCGGACTTGTCGGCCGGATCCACGCAGTTGTGGCAGCCGGCACAGTATTGCTGAAACAACCGCGGGCCTTGGGTACGGGCGTCATTGCGCAGAAGGCTCAGCGCTCCGGTGATGGGGACGCCTTGCGCGCCGGCCAACTCCTTGACGCGCTCGGCCTGTTGCCGCCCGGCCAGCAGGTCCTTTTGGTACGTGGCGTCTTTGGCATCGTCGGCCAGCGATCGCCACGACAGGGCGGCGACGGCCAGCAGCAGTCCGAAGATGAAAATCACGTTGAACCAATATCCCCCACGGCCTCGGCCAATCCACGGCATGAGCAACACCACCAACAGCAACAGCCCGGGAATGATGAAGATGGGCAGCAGTTCCAACTGAGGCGGGAACAGTTGGGCGAACTTGTAGAGACCGCGAAAGGACCACTCGGGCCGGGCGGCGGCGTAGGCTTCGGCCGGATTGGCCGGGGCGCCGAGTTCCACGCCCCCGCGTTGGCCCGTCGTACCGCGTTGCAACGACAGCGCGACGACAACAGTCATCACGGCCAGGCACGCCAGGGCGTCGCGCAGCGTCTGACGGGGCCAATAACGACCCGGTGTCGCGGCGGTTTGGGCAGTCTCGGTTCCGTTGAGTCCATGACGCCGCGCCAGCCAGGCGTGCAGCACCAGCAGCCCCAGCAGGATGGCCGGCAGCACGCCGGCGTGTAGGGCCAAGAATCGCGTTACGGTGAGATGGCCGAAGGCGGGCCCGCCGACGGCCAGCTTGAACAGTCCCTCGCCGACGCCCGGCAGCAGCAGCAGGAAACCGGTTCGCACCCGGGTACACCAGAAGCCGTTTTGGTCCCAGGTGAGCAGGTCGCCGGTCAGATTGAGGGCCAAGGTGAGCAGGCCCAGCAGCACGACGATCCAGAAGAAAAACTCGCGGGGGGCGCGATAGGCGCCGCGGACGATGGTCTGCACCAAGTAGATGCCGATCAACACCAGCATCACTTGGGCCGCATTGTGGTGAATGGCCCGCAAAAGCCAACCGTAACACACTTGGGTTTGCAGATAATAGACGCTCTCCCAGGCGGTCTGGGCGCCGGCGCTGTAGTACATCCACAGCACAATGCCGGTAAGCACTTGCGTGAGGAAGGCGAAGGCGATGGTGGTGGGCCAGACGTTGCGCCACCCCGGGCCGCCGTCCAGGGGACGCTGCAACCCGTCGCGGAAAGCCGTGGCGAGACCCGTCCGCGTGTCGATCCAAGTGAGCAGTGCGTTCATGATGCGGCGACCTTTTGCGCGGTGCCGGTGCGGAAATTCTCGAAGAGGACCCAGACTTCGCCGCCGCCGCGGACCTCGGTTTGGAGGACGTCGAGGTCGCGCGGGCTGGCCGACTGCGCCGGGGCGATGCGCCCACCGGAAAGCTCGAATCGCGCCCCGTGACAAGGGCAGTAGAGATCCTTCTTCTCCCGGTCGAAGGCCACGTAGCAGCCGGCATGGGGGCAAACCGCCTGCAGGGCCTCGACCCGATCGGCGCCGCGGCGGCGGAGGAACACGGCCCCGACCGGCACGCTGGGCGAGCGGTTCCAGGCATCCAAGCGCTCGGCCAACACCGGGAACTGCCGGGGCGTGCCGTCGGCGGGCAACATGTCTAACGAGGCCACGCGGAGGAACTGGCCCCTGGGGCTCTTCCGCCCGAGCGGATCGAGGAAAGCGACCAACCCGGTGGCGGCCGGCACCGCACAGGCCGCGACGCCGCAGGTCAGGGCCGCAGCCTTGGCCAGGAAACCGCGGCGATCATCGGGCAGGGGGGGAGGCATAGGGTGCCACTGCTGGCTTGTCCAGTAGTGCTGTGCAGAGTGGTGGTTCAACACTGCTGGGCAAGCCAGCGGTGGCACTCATATTATCACGTTTACCAGGAATCGGCAACGGAAACGAGTTACCGCATTGCCGTGCGGACGGCGTCAAGGACCTTGGCCCGGGCAACGTCCAAGGGCTCGTTGAGGAACGCCCCGGCGGCCCGTTTGTGCCCCCCACCGGCAAACTGCTCGGCGATGCGACTGCAATCCACCTCCGAGCGACTGCGGAAGCTGATTTTGAAACCACCGTCGACTTGCTCGACCAGGATGACGGCCACTTCCGTGCCGCCGACCGTGAGCGTCATGTTGATGAGGTCTTCGCTATCAGAAGGGACGGCGCCGGTGGCCTCGAAATCGCTACGCTCGATCCAGGTGTAAATCAACCGCCCATCCAATTCGGTTCGGGTACGGGCGAGCGTGCGGCCGATCAACTGCGTCCGGGCCAGCGTGTCGTCTTCATAAAGTTCCTTGAACAGCCGGTCGGGCTGGGCGCCGGCATCCATCAGGCGGGCCGCGGTACGGAAGGTGCCGGCGCCGGTCGAGGCGAAGCGGAACCAACCGGTGTCGGTGGCCAACGCGGCAAACAGCGGCTGGGCGATCTCTGCCGTCAAGGCGACCCCCAAGGCATCGGCTGCGTCGACTACCAGTCGGCCGGTCGCCTCGGCTTCGTAATCCTTGAACAAGTGGGCCCCCAGGTCGTCCTCGCTGACGTGATGATCGAGCACCAGCTTCAGCGCCTTGGTCTTGCGGAGGACGTCCGCCATGGCGCCCAATTGGACCCAGGCCGTCGTGTCCAACACGATGAACACCTCGCGGTCCTCGAGTTGCCCGGCCGAGACGTCGACGCCCAACTGCTTGAGCTTTCCCTGGGGATCGAGAAAACGCAGATTCGGCGGCGCGGCGAAGGCGTTGACGATCAGCACGTCCTTGCCCAGACGCTCCAGGACGCCGGCCATCCCCAACTCACTGCCCAGGGCATCGCAGTCGGGCCGCACGTGGGCGACCAACGCGAACCGCTGATGGGAACAAACCACTTCGACGAAGCAAGGCCAGTCGATCATGGGGAATCCTGGGGTCGGAGAATGGTTGCCGTGTTGGGCGCCTGAGGGCCCGTTGAAGAATACGTCGCACAAAGACGGCGCGTGGTTTCCACGTCCCGGGCCATCTCCGCCACCAGTTGCGCGGCGGAATCGAACCGCACCATGTCCCGCAGACGGGCGAGAAAGTCGAGCTCGATCGGCCGGTCGTAAAGATCGCCCTGAAAGTCGAGCACATAGGCTTCGACCTTCAGCGTCTGCTCGTGAAAAGTGGGGTTGGGGCCAATGCTCACCGCGGCGGCGTGGCAGGAATCGCCCAGCCAGACGCGGCCGGCGTAGATGCCCTCGCCAGGCAAGAGCGTGTCGATGCCTTCGACATTGGCCGTGGGATAACCGAGGCGGTTGCCGCGACCCGCCCCGTGGACGACCGTGCCGCGAATGCGGTAGGGACGGGTCAACAGCCGGCCGGCTTCCTCCAGGCGGCCGGCCACGACCAGCCGGCGGATGAGCGAACTGGAAACGATCTGACCGTCGATCTCGACCGACTCGACACGTTCGAGCAGCAAGCCGGACTGGTTGCAGAACTGCCGCAGCACCTCGACCGTGCCGCCGCGATTGTGGCCGAAAAAGAAATTGCTCCCTTCCACCATGCCGCGCGCCTGGAGCCGGCCGCGGACGATCTGGTCGAAGAACTGCCGGGCCTCCATGCCGAGGAAACCCTTGTCGGTCGGGTAGGCGAGCACGGCGTCGACGCCCAATTCCACCAGCAACTGCGCCTTGCGCTCGGTCCAGCACAGCGGCGCCGGTGCTTGCTCGGGATGCAACAGCCGGGCCGGATGGGGATCGAAGGTGAAGGCCAGCGCCGGCGCCTGCATGGTCCGGGCCATGGCCAGCAGCCGTTCCACGATGCACGCGTGCCCACGGTGGACGCCGTCGAAATTGCCGATCGCCACGGCGCCGCCGCGATATGCCACAGGCAACTGGTCGAGGTCGCGGTAAAGTTTCACGGCTGGCCGGTTCGGAAGTGGGAGGTCGACATTCATACTGGGAATTGTACGCTTCCGAACCGTGTAGGGAACGCCCCTCTGTGGCGTTCCGGGCGTTGCCGACAAAAACGGAACGCCACGGAGGGCGTTCCCTACAGGAATTGCACACCTCTGTTTGAACCTATCGTTCCGCGCGGCGAGCGACGTGCAACTGCGCACGGCTCTGCGCCACGAGGCGATCGCGGACAGCCACGGCCTCGGCCGACTTGGCCGCTTTCGTCAGGGCGGAACGAAGCTGCTCCTCGGCCACGGCCTCGTCGAGCTCCCGCAACGGAACCGCCCGCGGGGTGAGCACCGAGACCACGTCGCCGGCCACTTCGACGAAGCCCCCTTCGACGTAAAGGCTGGCCGTCCGCTCGCCCTGCTTGATCCGCATTTCGCCATAGCCGAGCCGGCCGATCAGCGGCGTGTGTTTCGGTGCGATGCCGATCTCGCCGTCGAACAACGTCAGCGCGACGAAATCCGCCGGTTCGTCACGGACGGTCCGTTCCGGAGTCACGATGATGCATTGCATGGGGATTACTTGGCCTCCATCTTCTTCGCCTGGGCTTCGGCCTGCTCGATGGCGCCGACGTACATGAAAGCCTCCTCGGGCAGATGGTCCCACTTGCCGTCGGCCAACTCCTCGAAACTGCGAATGGTGTCGGCCAACGGGGTAATCTCACCCGGCTTGTTGGTGAAGACCTCGGCCACCAGGAAAGGCTGCGACAGGAACCGCTCCATGCGGCGGGCGCGATGCACGACCAACTTGTCCTGCTCGCTGAGTTCGTCGACGCCCAAGATGGCGATGATGTCTTGCAACTCGCGGTAACGCTGCAAGGTCGTCTGCACCCGCCGGGCGATGGCGTAATGGCGTTCGCCCACGTACTGCGGATCAAGCACGCGGCTCGATGAGGCCAGCGGATCGACAGCCGGATAAATGCCCTTCTCGGAAATCGAGCGCTCCAGGTAGAGGAAGGCGTCGAGCTGACCGAAGGCGGCGGCCGGGGCCGGGTCGGTAGGGTCGTCGGCCGGCACGTAGACCGCCTGCACGCTGGTGATGGCCCCCTTGCTCGTCGAGGCGATGCGCTCTTGCAGTTGCCCCATTTCCGTGGCCAAGGTGGGCTGATAGCCCACGGCCGAGGGCATGCGTCCCAGCAGGGCCGACACTTCGCTGCCGGCCTGCGAGAACCGGAAGATGTTGTCGATGAACAACAGGACGTCGGCGCCGGTGCTGTCGCGGAAATACTCGGCCATGGTCAGCGCCGAGAGGGCCACGCGCAAACGGGCCCCGGGCGGTTCGTTCATTTGGCCGAAAACCATGCAAGTCTGCGAAAGGACGTTGCGGCCCGTATCGCCGATCTTGGCATGTTGCATTTCCAGCCACAGGTCGTTGCCCTCGCGGGTGCGCTCGCCGACGCCGGCGAAGACCGAGTAGCCGCCGTGGGCGCTGGCGATCCGCGCGATCAACTCGGTGAGGATGACCGTCTTGCCCAGGCCGGCCCCGCCGAACAGTCCGGCCTTGCCGCCGCGGACGAACGGCGCCAACAGGTCGATGACCTTGATGCCGGTCTCGAAGATCTCTGTTTTCGTGGAAAGATCGGTCACCAAGGGGGAATCGCGATGAATGGGCCAATGGTCCTCGGCCTCGACCGGACCGCGGTTGTCGATGGCGTCGCCTACCAGGTTGAAAACGCGACCGAGCGTGGCCTTGCCCACGGGCACCTTGACCGGCTCGCCGGTATCGAGACAGTCCATGCCGCGGACCATGCCGTCGGTGTTGCCCAGGGCGACG
>CAYYBU010000037.1:0-11036 GCA_964469945.1 uncultured Planctomycetaceae bacterium | reverse complement strand
TCCGATCTAGTTCTTCTCGCGAATAACCCAGGTGCCGGCAGGCGCGGGCGTTGGCATAAAAAAACCTCGCGTCCGGCCCCAGCCAGAACACGGCGTCTCCGGCATACTCGACTGAAACCTGGGTCAGGCGAAGCGCGCGCTCCAACCGCATACGCTCCGTGACGTCACAGCAGGCTTCAACGATGTGGCTCACCTCGCCCGCCGCATTGAAAACCGGCGCTGCGCTGATCTCAACGAAGACTTCGTTGCCATGGTCATCGTAGTGGGTATGCGTGACCCTTATCGGGGCTCGGCTCGCAATGACCGCACGCAGTGGGCACGGCTCCTTCAGCCCTTCGCAGGGAACCGCACTGTGATGGGAAAGCTGATGGCAGGTGAGGCAGCCAGCGGGATCGATACCTCCGGCCATCTCGCGGGCGGCACGATTTGCCAGGGCAATGCGGTAGTCTTGACCGATGACCAACAGGGCGTCCGGGATCGCGTCGATAACTGTCTGCAAGAAGACCCGCGATTGCCGGATCGTCTCCTCCATGTTCTTGCGTTGCGTGATGTCTGTGATCGCCGTCTTGCAGAGGGTGTCCTCCTTGGGGCCATCGATCGGAATGCTGTGAAACTGCACGGCGATCGACTGGCCGTCTTTTCTCACCAGACGCAACTCTGAAGTGGTTTCGGTGCGATCCCCCGCGCATTTCCGCACGTGATCCTGAAAAACCTTCTGATCCTCCTTTGCCACATAATCACCGAAGGCGTACCCCGTGATCGCATCGCGGTCGTCGCCCAGCATCTTGGCCCCGGCAAGGTTGATTTCCTGAACGTAACCATCCTCGTCCAAGGTGACGTAGCCTAGCGGGGCGAAGTCGTAGAGGTCGACGTAGCGGTCGCGGTACGCCTCCAGTCGCCGTTGGGACTCACCCAATGCCTGGTTCTCGACCTCCAGTTCACTCTGCTGCGCTTCGATCGCGGAGACGAGACGCTGGACCTCGTCCGACTGGGGCGATTGGGGATGGCTGACGAACGCGTGCAGCAGTTCGCTGGGCCGCTGGCGTGAAGGAGGGCTCCGGGGCAGCTCGGCGCGACTTGGATTGGTCATGGAAGACTCCATCCACAGACAATGATTCAGCCCAAGGTGCCACGCTAATCCTATCCACACCCCAGGGGAAAGCAACCCCCCCGGATCCGGAAATAACCGGCTGTGGAACTATTGTGTCAAAACCATGTTGTCGCGGTGGATAACCTCGTCGTAGGGGCAATAACCCAAGACCGCGGCGATTTGACCGGTTCGCAGTCCTTTGATCTGTCGCAACTCTTCGGCACTATAATTGCTTAGACCGCGGGCGAATTCGATGCCGTCGGGACCGCGGAGGGATACCACATCCCCTTTGCTGAAACTGCCCTCCAGTTCCACCACGCCGATGGCCAATAGACTGCGGCCTTTTTGCTGCACGGCCGTGCAGGCCCCCGCATCGAGCACCAGCCGGCCGCGCGGCTTCACCGTAAAACCGATCCAGCGTTTCCGGGCGGCCATGGTCTGTCCTTGGGCCAGAAACAAGGTGCCGATGGGCTCGCCGGCAATAATTTTCGGCAGAATATCGGCGGTCCGGCCGCAGGCGATGATGACATTCTCGCCCGCCACAGTCGCCAGCCGGGCAGCTTCCAGCTTGCTGGTCATGCCGCCTTTGCTCACGCCGCCCGCCCGGTCGCGCACCAGCTCGAAAATCGAGTGATCGAGGCGATCGACGGTTGAAATCAGCCGGCTCCCCGCCACCGCTGGGTCGCCGTCATACAGCCCATCCACGTCGGACAGCAACACCAGAAGCGGTGCCCGCAGCAAATTGGTGACGATCGCCGCCAGGCGGTCGTTGTCGCCAAAAGTGGTCTGCAACTCCTCCACGCTCACCGTGTCGTTCTCGTTGATGATGGGGATGGCCCCGAACTCCAGCAGGGTCACCAGGGTATTGCGGGCGTTGAGGTACCGGGTGCGATGTTCCAGGTCCTCGGCCGTCAGCAGCACCTGGGCGGCGTGATGACCATGGGTCCACAACGAGCGTTCGTAGGCCTCGACCAACAGGCTCTGGCCGATGGCGGCCACGGCTTGCAGATGGGCCAAGTCGTTGGGACGGGTTTTCAGGCCCAGTCGTCCCATGCCGGCCCCCACGGCGCCGGAGCTTACCAGGACGACGCGGCGCCCCGTACTTAGGGTGGCATGTAATTGCTGGGCAAGCTGGGCGATTCGCTCGTCATTGAGTTGTCCATCCTCGTGGGTCAAGACCCGGGTGCCCACTTTGACCACGATGGTGGTGGCCATGGCAGCTATTTCTTGGCGTAATAGGTCGGTCATGATGGCACCATCTTACCATCAAGTACCAGAGATCACAGAGGTCACGGAGAAAGAATCATGCGTGTGATTGCCGACCTCTTTCATCTTTCCGCCTTGATCCTTCATTCTTCTTTCCGCTCCCCGCTTTCCTGTTGACGCGATTTCCTTTAGAATACTTGGCATGAGTGAAGCACATGACGAATGTGGCATCGCGGCGATTTACCATCTGCCCGGCAAGGGGGTCAGTCCCCTCTGCGTGGAGCCGGGGGCCGAGGGCGTCAGCCGCTTGATGCCGCGAATGCTCCTGGACATTCAGAATCGCGGGCAATTGGCCGCCGGGATGACGTCCTACAATCCCCACCGCAGCCAACTCATCGACACCCATAAAGAAGTCGGGTCGGTCGCCGAAGTCTTCCGCATGAGTCATCGGGCCGAGTACGAGAACCTGATGAAGGAATATACCGGCCGGGCTGCTATCGGCCATGTCCGTTATGCCACCTGCGGCGCCGACGACCGCAGTTATGCCCAGCCCTTCGAGCGGCACCACATCAAGAAACACAAGTGGTTCAGCTTCGCTTTCAACGGCCAGTTGGCCAACTACATGGAACTGCGCAAGCAGTTGCTAGGGGATAACGACAACCACCTCGCTCGCGAGTCCGACACCGAGATCTTCATGCACGAGCTCTGCACGGCGTTGTCGGTCGAGCGGCGACCGCCCCTGGCCGAGGTCTTCGGCCAGCTTGCGGAGAAGTTCGACGGCGCCTACAGTATGGTATTCCTCGATGCCCTGGGCGACATGGTGGTGGCTCGCGATCCATTGGGCATCAAGCCGCTGTGTTATGCCGTGGAGGGGCCGCTGTTTGCCGCTGCCAGCGAAAGCGTCGCCTTGATGAACCTGGGTTTTGCCCCCGAGAGTATCAAGTCGTTGGCCCCCGGACAGGCGGTCGTCATTAGCGATGGGCGATTGGAGATTCAGACCTTTGCCCCCAGTCGTCGCCACGCCCATTGTTTCTTCGAGTGGGTCTATTTCGCCAACGTCGCCAGTACGCTGGATGGGCGCAGCGTGTATCTGACCCGCAAGGCCTTGGGCGAGGAATTGGCCCGGTTGGAAACGGTGCCGATCGACGAGAACACCGTGGTCGTGCCGGTCCCCGACACCAGCAAGGCCGCCGCCGACGGCATGGCCTATGCCCTGAAGATCCCCAGCGTCGAGGGCTTAATCCGCAATCGCTACAGCGGCCGCACCTTCATCGAAGGCAGTGGCGACCGCAAGCGCAAGGCCGAGACCAAGTATACGCCGCTCCGCGAGGTCCTGGAAGGAAAACGCGTACTGCTGGTGGAGGACTCCATTGTGCGGGCGACGACCCTGAAGGTCCTGCTGCAGCGGATGCGCGAATTGGGGCAGCCCAAGGAGATCCACGTGCGGGTGGCATGCCCGCCCATTATTGCGCCCTGTTTCTACGGCATCGACATGTCGACGGTCAGTGAACTGTTCGCCCCGCAATTTCTGCAGGGCGGGCCGCTCAGCGCCGAGGTCGAAGCCAAGATGGCCGCCCGCTTGGGGGCCGACTCGCTCCGCTATCTGCCGGTGGAAGCCATTGCGCGGGCCATCGGCTTCGACGCCCGCCACCTGTGCCAGGCCTGCATTACGGGCGCTTATCCGACCCCTTGCGGGCAAGAACTGGCGCGGCTGGCCATCGAGAACGATCGCAACAACATTACCGGCCGCACCTACGAAAACGTGGGCTGCGAGCGGCAATTGTTCCTCAAGCCAGCGCGCTGAGGTTGGCGCTGTCCGGTTGTGCCTTCATGGCGTTGAACTTCTGCAACCAGTCCAGCCGTTGCATGAGCGGCGTGATCTGTTGTTGCTCCGCGGGCGTTCCGGTTAGGTCGGACTGGCTCTGGACACTGGCGATCTTCTGCGTGTAGAAATCGATCAGATTGACCGACTCCTCGGGGCCGACGCCGGCCGATTCCAGATCGGTCCGGATGGCGTTGAGTTCCTGGAGATTCTGTTGGGAGATGCCCCCCGACTGATAGAGCTGCTGGATCATCTGCGAGAAATCGCTGGGCGAGATGTCGGTCATGTCGTACTTGGACAGGACGCTGCGCACGGCGGCCGCCGAACTGCTGCTGAGCCCTGCCGCCGCCGGCGCCGCCGCAACGACCGGATTGCTCGCCGCGGGGGTCGTCGCCGGGTTGGGTTTGGTCAGGGACGCCGCATTGGCCAGGCTCGAAAGAATATTGCTGACTTGCATCGAGGAGACTCCATACGATGAGGAGGGCGATCTGTTCTGGTTAGGCGCGTTTGAGCAAATCCGGGGCCAAAGCGGCTGACCGCGCCCATTCCCGCCCCGAGCGGCGATTGTAACTCCTTGCTCGCCTAAGACATGCGTATCCTCCCCCCGCCACCGCGCAGCCACAGGGAGAGCCGTTATCGCCGCGGTGGCCAGGCAATTTCTGCCGATCCCGCGCGGTAATTCTCGCCGTTATGGGCCTTTGCGAAACTCGGCCCGATAGACCGGTTCGTTGCTGAGCCGCATGCGACGCTCGAAATGCGTGCGATAGGCCATGTCGTGTTCGGCTGGGGCTTCCGGCACTTCGAACGGCCCCAGCAACCCGGTCTCGGCGGCCAGCAGTTCCAACGTCGTGTGGAAATATTCTTCCACATCGGTCCAGAAGTGCAACAGGCCGCCGGGCTGTAGTGTCCGTTCGATATCCTTCAGCAAGGGCGCACGCATCACGCGGCGCTTCTTGTGCCGGTTCTTCCACCACGGATCGGGGAAGTAAACATGCACCGCGGCCAGCGATTGCGCGGGCAGCAACTCCTGGAAAATACGCAACGCATCCCCCGCGACGACGACGCCGTTGGGCAGATTGCGTTTGACCAGGGTGGCCGCCGCAAAGGCCGCATAACGCGCGGCGATCTCGATGCCGAGGAAATCCACCGCCGGACTGGCCGCGGCGGCCGTCCTCAAGAAGAGCCCCTTTCCGGAACCCACCTCGACCTCCAGCGGCGCCACGCGGCCGAACAGGGCCGCGGCATTCCAGGGCCGCGGCAACTGCTCCCACGTCTTCAAATGATGCGATAGATCCAATGCCGAATCGATTTTGCGCAGCGAGCGTCGGCCCATCTAATCGCCGTTGAGTTGCTCGACCGGCTGTATGCCGGTGAGTTGCTCGACCGGCAAGGCAATCCCCTTGATGATTCCTTCGCAAACCAAGCCTTGGTTGACGAAGCACTGGAATTCGCAGGTCATGATCGAGCGCCGCAGCTTGAGCAGGCGGCTGACGATCACGAAGCGGTCGCCGGGCCGGACCACGCCACGGAAGCGCACTTCTTCCAAGCCGCCGAAACCGACCACGCCGGCCATAAGATTGAATCGCCGCGCGTAGTAGCTGGCCAATTGAGCCGCCGCCTCGCACATGATGACCCCGGGCATCAAGGGCATGCCCGGCATGTGCCCCCGCGCCCAGAACTCGTCGGACCCAAGGTCTTTGTAGCCCACGCAAATAGCGCGCGCGGTATCTTCAAAACAGATGGCCGTCAATTGCTCCATCTCGTAGCGCTGCGGATTCCAGCGCCGGATCTGCTCGATGTCGGCGATCACATTGTGAACGTCGTACTCGGCGAAATCGAGGATCAACTGTTTCCTGGCCACGGTCGGCTCCTTGCGGTTTCCGGCAGCATCCTGCCTTAAGTCTTGACGAGGTGCCGCTTCGTCTTACGCGCCTTACTGTTGGCGGGACGCCGGCCGTGGTTGGCCTTCTTCGCTTTACGACCTGGTTTTGCCATCTGTCCGTTCTCCGCGGAGCCTTTCCTCGCACGGTTCAAAATGGTACGAGCCGTAACAACAAGGAACGGTTCGTCGCATTCCTGACCGCCGGGATCCAGAAATTGCTGAAACCCCAAGTTTACCACGCCGCGCGGACGCTGTGAAGGCCGTCTGAACTTGCTACCGCGCGCCGTCGGCCAACGCGGCTGGGTAAACCACTTGGGGCTGCACCGGCGCCGTAACCGTCGGCGCCGCGCCAGCCGGCTCGTCGCTCTGCACGACATAAGGATTGACGATCCGTAGCGGAGGCCGATGAAACGGCAGGGCTGCGTCCCGGGCCGCTACGGCCACCAGGTCCGGCGCGGACCCCGTGCCCACAAGCCCATAGGGCGGGTTCGGGTAAGGACTGTATCCATAGGGATACGCCACCGGTTCGCTGTAGTAAACCGGCGGGAATAGAGAAAAATAGGGCAGGTCCGAGCCGCCGTAGCCATTTCCCAGCCAGGCGCCATAGCCGCCAAGCCAACACCCGCCATAGCCCGGCGACCCAAAACCACCATGTCCCCTGTTATAGTTATAACGATTCATTTCGTTGTGCGTCGCGTGAACGGTTCCCCGGCCGCCTTTGCCGGCCCCGTAGCACGGAACTGCCAACGTGCCGAGCGACAAGACGATCAGAACCAAGCCCCTGGTCCGCTGTTTGCGATTCATAGTAGTTGCCCCAAAGGACACAGTCTTCTCATTTAACCCATATTAATCATACTCAAATCTGCCGAGCAATGCAATGGCTCGATCGCCCCCGCCGGTGCGTCTCTGCGCTCCTCCACGCCTTCTGCGGTGAGGTTTGGCCCATCAACGGGTCGCCCCCCCGTCGCCATCCGGGGACTGGGCCGTGGAACTTGACCCGGTGGCGTCACCGGAAGCCTCCGTCGCCTGCTCCAATTGGGGAAACACGTACGGTTTCTCGGCGCCGGGAACCTTGGGCACTTCAAACACGACCGTACCCAGGTCTCCCTTGGAAACCTCCGACTCACAACCGCTGGGCCCCAGGCATAACAGGGCCAGGGCCAGCAACGTGCCAACGGGAAACCGCATGGCCAATAGCCTCCAGGGTCGTCACGACGGTAGAATCGACCTTGTGTACTATAAGCTGGCCACGACACCGTTGAAACCCCCGCCGCCATGGTTCTTTCGCCGCACGCTTTGACCGTTGTCTTGAAGGAGGAGGCTTGCCGCCTGGGGTTCGATCTGGTCGGGGCAACGCCCGCCGTCACACCGCCAGGCATTGGACATTTTCGCCAATGGCTCGCCGATGGATTTGCCGGCCCGATGCACTTCATGGCCGATCGGGCCGCCGCCTACGAGCATCCGCGGCACGTGCTGCCGGGGGTTCGCAGCCTGCTGATGTTGGCCGTCGCGTATCGCACGGCCGAAACGGTCGCCCCCAGGCCGGGACAGGGAGTCGTCGCACGTTATGCGTGCGGCGCCGACTATCACGACCTGATTCGCCAGCGGCTGCACGCTTTGGCCGACCTCCATCGCCGCTTGGTTCCTGGCGGCGCCGTGCGGGGTGTCGTGGATACCGCGCCGCTATTGGAGCGGCAGTTCGCCCAACTGGCCGGGCTCGGCTGGTTCGGTAAGAACACGACGCTGCTGAACCAGCGTTGGGGCAGTTGGTTCGTGCTGGCCGCCCTGCTCAGCAGCGAGACGCTGGCCTATGACCCGCCCCACGAGAGCAACCATTGCGGCAGGTGCCGTCGCTGCCTGGATGCCTGTCCCACGGGGGCTCTGGTGGCGCCGTATCGGCTCGACGCGCGGCGGTGCATCAGTTGCTTGACGATCGAACTAAGCGAGCAGATGCCGGCCGAACTGCGCCCCGCCGTCGGGCAACGAGTCTTCGGTTGCGACGTCTGTCAAGAGGTTTGCCCCTGGAACCGGCCCGTAGCGATGACGACGCCCACTTTTCTGTCGCCGCTGGGAAACGATCTGGTGGAACTGACTGAGTTGTTTTCTTTGGACGAGGCCGCCTTAGTCCAACGGTTCCAGGGAACGCCGCTGGTCCGAGCCGGGCGCCGCGGGATGTTGCGTAATGCGGCTCTGGCCCTGGGGAATCGCCCACATCCGCCGGCGGTGTCCGCCCTGACGCGTGGGCTCGACGACGCCGAGCCGTTGGTGCGCGGGGCATGTGCCTGGGCGCTGGGCCGTTATGGCGACCGAGACGCTTCCGCGGCTCTTGCTGCTAGGCTGGCCGTTGAGACAGACCCCGCGGTGCGTCGGGAGATCGAAGTCGCGTTGGCAGTCCGGTAGGGTGGGGCGAGCACAGCGAGCCCCATCAGAAGACCCTACTGTGTTCCGCCTTTGCCTCAGGGAGACTCGCGGGCGTTTGTCAGGATTTGTCCGGTGGCCCGGCAATAGAGCACAAGACAAAATGGCATTATGGCGGCCATCGGCGTCGGGTGCCGCTGCATTGGGTGCCACGGGCTATGCCAGTGTCTTGGGCAGCCGTGCCACCGCTGGTGGTATGGCACGAGAGAAGGTCCTTTTCAGGAGGAATGCGATGCGCGCGCAACTCGCAACCATGTTTTGGAGCGTCGGGTTGATTTCACTGGCATCCGTGACCCCGGCTCAAGAGCCGCACTTGGCACCTATCAGCACGAAGCCGCTTCATGCCAAGGCCGACAAACTGACGGCATCGCTAGCTGTCGGGGCAGCAACGGCACCCAACCCTAGTGGCACGGCGGCGTCGGCGCCAACCGCCCCTGAATTGGCCGATCTGGAGGCGAGACTCAAGAACCTTGAAAATCGCCTGGCGAACCAGGATGACGTTATGCGCGAAGAATTCCAGGAAATCCGGAAGGACTTGAAGGATGTTGAAGCCACCTTGGCAAAGCTCGCTGGAACTGCTTCCGAGCAGAACGAACGCCACGTGCTTGCCCCCACGTCGATGAAAGAGACTGCCAAGCCAGTGCTCCCTCAGTATGGAACGTTACGAGTCGTCAACCGCATGAGAACCGCACAGAACGTGAAGGTCAACCAGACCTCCTTCGCGATTCCGGCGCTCAGCACGCAAGACCTTAACGTGCCGTTTGGAACGGTAACCACCGAACTGGTGGGACATGAGCCCGCGAAGCAGTTTTCGCTCAAGGCGCCCGTCACGCTCCAACAACTCGTGATCGCGGCCGAACCGGTCCAGACCACGGTCGCGTCACCGCTGCCGTCGCCGCCGCCAGCATCGCAATCACCCGCCGCTTCCTCGAAGGGGTGCGGCTGTAATCGCTAGTAGAACCGCGTCAGCACGGCCTGCCAATCGGCCGCGCTGTGGACCGTGACGAAGGCATCGCGGACGGCTTGGCTGTCTGGGTGCAGGCGGCTGTACTTGATGCCGGACTTGCGCATGCGGCTGGACGCATGTAACGGCCCATAGAGCGTTTCGGCCAGCCGGTAATGTTCCGCCAGCACCGCGCGCTGCTGCGACAAGCTGGGCGGCGCGATTGCTTGACCGGCCGCCAGCGCGCGGACCTCCGCGAAAATCCACGGATTGCCGATGGCGCCCCGCGCGATGCTAACGCCGTCCACGCCCGTGCGGGCGATCATGTCCAGACAGTCCTGGGCGGTGAACAGGTCGCCGCTGCCCAGCACGGTGCGCGCCCCGGCATGTTGCTTCACCTCGCGGAGGAACTGCCACGAACTGGCCCCCTCGTATCGCTGGCGAACCGTGCGGCCATGGACCGTGACGGCGACCGCGCCGCGGGCAAAAGAGCCGTCGAAAATCAGGAAGAAGTTGTCGCGGCTCTCGGCGGTGTCGTCCATGCCCCGGCGCAGCTTGATCGTCAAGGGGATGTGTGGCGGTAGCACGTCACGCACCCGAGAGACGATCTCTAAGGCCGTCCGCGGCTGGCTCATCAGGTAGCCGCCCCGGCAACGGCCCAACACTTTCTTGACGGGGCAGGCGAAGTTCAGGTCGATCACGTCGAAGCCGGCGGCGACCAGCTTGGTGGCCGCCAGGGCGAACTGCTCCGGCGCATCGCCCATCAACTGGGCGCCACAAGGGTGCTCGTCGGCTGTCACGCAGAGGAACCGCCTTGCCTTCGGGCCTTTGGTCACATTGACGACGAATTGGTCCAAGAGCACTTCGCAAAGCGTGTAGCAAGCGCCCAGTCGGCGAGCGATCAGCCGCATCGGCCAATCCGTATAGCCGCTCAGTGCGGCCTGCACCGCGGGGAAGTCGATGGCCACGGGGCCCAAATATAGCGGTGCGAGCGCGATCGGCGTCATCTCAGCACCGGACAACTGTCGAACCATTCGCGATTCTGCTGGCACATCCATTGCGTCGACGTGGGTGGCCCCCACTCGCCCGCCTCGTAGAGCGCCAGCGGTGGCCAGCCTGGTTGCTCCCAGCCCAACTGGATCGGGTCAATGATGCCCCAGGCCAGTTCCACCTCATCGGCGCGAGTGAAGAGGCTCAGGTCGCCCTGCATCACGTCCAGCAGTAGCCGCTGATAGGCTTCCGGAAGTTGGCCCTCGAACTTCTCGCGGAAACGGAAACTCAGATCGGTCTGGCGAAAACGCATGCCGGCGTCGGGGATCTTGGTGAAGAAGTGCAGTTGAATGCCCTCGGCTGGCTGCACCTGGATGACCAGCCGGTTGGCTTCCGCGGCGTGTGGGCCGCCGTCGAACATCATGTGTGGCGGCTGGCGGAACTGAATGACGATCTGAGTGGTCTGGCAGGGCATGGCCTTGCCGCTGCGGAGCAGAAAGGGGACGCCCTGCCAACGCCAGTTGTCGATATACAGTTTCACCGCGCCGAAGGTGGCGGTCTGGCTGTCGGAGGGCACGCCCGGTTCGTCGCGGTATTTGCGGTACTGGCCGCGAATGGTGTCGGCAAAAACGCCTTCGCGCGTCAGCGGCCGGATGGCCCGCAGCACCTTGACCTTCTCATCGCG
>CAYYBU010000036.1:0-11116 GCA_964469945.1 uncultured Planctomycetaceae bacterium | reverse complement strand
GGGTGGGATCGCTGGCGTCGGCGTGCGGCAGGGCCTTGGGCAGGTCCTCAGGAAGGTGCAGGAAGAGGTTGCCCCCTTGGGCGACGTTCAACAGTTGCATGCCGCAACCGATGCCCAGCACGGGCATGTGGCGGTCGGCAATCAGCCGCATGAGGGTGCGATCGAACTCTTCGCGGCGCTGGTCCAGCAGTCGCACGGAGGGATGGAGCATGAATCCGTCGTTTCGCGGGTCGAGGTCGGCCCCGCCGACCAACACGACGCCGTCCAGCAGGTCGAGCACGCGAGCGATGTCGGCCTCTTCCTCGAGCGGCGGAATGATCACCGGGACCGCTCCGGACTTCACGATGGCATCGTAATAGCCGGAACAAAGGAACGAAAAGGCGGGCGAATCCTTGCGCGCCGAACGATAATCCGCATTGACCCCAATCAACGGCTTTGAATTCAACATGCACTTCTCTCTTCTGAACACGTCCTGTGTCCTTTAAGGGTGGGAAGGCCGAGGAGGGGCCACGACATCCGTGGTCGCCCGTGGTGACCGAGACGAAGAGGAAGGAAAGGAAATCGCGTCCCCGCGGAAAGACCGCCTGGGCAATACGGCCCTGGGGCAATGCGTTCACGCTGCCGCGCTGGCGTCATGCCAGCCACGGGGGAAAGGCGCCTCAGTCGGGTCAGTCCCTGACAACTTGGCGCGCAGACCTTATCCTCCGGTTCTCCGTACCCGGCCTTGGGCACGACACCGGGACGATGTCCCTATCGTTGGGCCTGGAAACTCCTCTGGCTTCAGCGTCTCCTCCGTTAGAAGTGCAAGTCGCCCGCGAGTGTAGAAAGAAGCTGACGATTTTACAAGGTTTTCCCCTATTTTGCGGTCAGGAGGATTCCCAGCCACTACCTGCGGTATTGCTAGCACAGCTAGCGGTGTGGAAGTCCACAACGCGGCTCGGGGAAAATCGGCCCGCTTTAAGAGACGCCCGGCCGAACAGTATCGGTCCTACGGGTCCTATGAGACTTATACCCATCGGTACGCTTCCGCGGCGCGGGAAAGGCGCCGGGGGTGAGGGTGGTTGGCCCTATTTTCGACGCCGCGGCCCTTTACCGGCCGGCCCGAACCGGTTAAGGTGGTGTGGTATTCAATACCGCTTGGTCCCCATTGTTCCGCATGTTCCGCTACCAAAACGTCTGCCTGGAAGCGATCGCCTATACGCTGCCGGAAGAGATTGTCACCTCGGCGGAGATCGAGACCCGGCTGGCCCCGCTCTACCAACGCCTGGGGCTGCCTGAGGGACGGCTGGAATTGATGTCGGGCATTGCCCAGCGGCGATTTTGGCCCGCGGGCATGCTCCCCAGCGTCAAGAGCGTGGAAACGGCCGAAAAGGCCCTTGCGGCGGCCCATATCGACCGGCAGCGGATCGGCGCCCTGGTCCACGGCTCGGTGTGCCGCGATTTTCTTGAGCCGGCCACGGCCTGCGGCGTTCACCATCGCTTGGGCCTCGGGCCGCAATGCGCCGTGTATGACGTATCCAACGCCTGCCTGGGCCTGCTCAGCGGTGCAATCCAAGTGGCCAACATGATCGAGCTGGGGCAAATCCAGGTCGGCGTGGTCGTGGGCACCGAAAGCAGCCGGGGGCTGGTGGAATCGACCATCCGCCAGCTTAACGCCGACACCCGGCTCTCCCGCAACGACATCAAACCGGCCTTTGCTTCGCTCACCATCGGTTCCGGCAGCGCGGCCCTGGTGTTGGCCCATCGCCGCCAGAGCCGCACCGGCAACCGGCTGCTGGGCGGGGCGGTCCGCGCCCGCACCGAACAGTGCCATCTCTGCCGGGGTGGCCAGCAGCAGAGCAGCGGCGGCGACACGCAAACGCTGATGTCGACCGATTCCGAAACCCTGCTGCACGAGGGCATCGCCGCCGCCACGGAGACTTTTGCCGAAATGCTCGCTTGCTTGGGTTGGCAGAGCGGCCAGATCCAGAAGACTTTCTGCCACCAGGTCGGACGAGCCCATCGCAAACTGCTGCTGGACGCCCTGCAACTCGATCCGGCGCGGGACTTCACCACCTTTGAAACGCTGGGCAACACCGGTTCGGTGGCGCTGCCGATGACTGCCGCGATGGGAATCGAGCGCGGCCAGATGTGTCCGGGAGACCGCGTGGCCTTGTTGGGGATCGGCTCGGGGATCAACGTGGTCATGTTGGGCCTCGATTGGCAGTCGGGATGACTTTGCCGACATGGGCGCCACTGCTGGCTTGTCCAGCGATGCCGGACCGCCCGTGCTCGCAGCACTGCTGGCCAAGCCAGCAGTGGCACCCGGCGGGTTGACAAGTACACGGCTGCGCACCTATGATCCAATGGGGGGTGACTCATGTTGCAGCGGTGGCGCACTTCGGCTTGTTGTCTGGCGGGCTTGGCTGGCCTGCTGTTGGGGGCTGCGCCGAAACAGCAGCGGCAAGAGCCACCGCCGCCGGTGACCCACGGGGCGCTGATTCGCGTGGAAGGCTTCCTCGGGCCAGGCAACCAGCGCTACTTGGAGCGCAAGCTCGAAGCCGCCCGGGCAAGCGGCGCGAACCTGGTGATTATCGAGATCGAAAGCGGCGGCGGCCGGCTCGACACGAGTTTCGAGATGGCCGAACGGCTTCGCGATCTCCACTGGGCCCATACCGTGGCCTATATTCCCCGCCATGCCTATAGCGGGGCGACGATCCTGGCCCTGGGCTGCGACGAGATTATCATGGGGCCCCATGCCATGCTGGGCGATGCGGGTCCCATCTATCCGGGCGACGATTCGCTCTACCGCTACGTGCCGGAGAAGGCCCTCAGCCCGATCGCGCAGTGGATGCGCGACATGGCAGCCTGCAAAGGCCGCTCGCCCGCCCTGGCCGAGGCCATGGTCGATAAGAAGCTGACCGTCTATCGCGTCGAGAACGTCAAGACGCACAAAATCGGCTATATGACCACGCACGATCTGGACGCCGAGCCGGGCGCTTGGAAAAAACTGGGCATCGTGCCGCAGACCGGCGGCGACCGCTTCTTTACCGCCAGCGGCAAAGACGCCGTCGAGTTGGGCCTGGCGCAAGGACTGGCCTCCAGCCGCGCTGAGTTGAAGGCCCGCTATCCGCTCGAAGACGACCTGTTGGTGATGGAGCCCAGCGGCATCGATACGGCCGTGCAGATCCTCAATTCATCCTGGATCACCGGTCTGCTGCTGGTCATTGGGCTGATCGGCTTGTACGTGGAGTTCAGTTCGCCGGGCACCGGCATCGGCGGCCTGTTGGCGGCCATCTGCTTCGCCGTCTTCTTCTGGAGCCATTTTCTCGGCGGCACCGCCAACTGGCTGGCGGCCGTGCTCTTTCTGCTGGGCGTGGCGCTGCTGGCAGTGGAACTGTTCGTTCTGCCTGGTTTTGCTGTCGGCGGCATCAGCGGCACCATCCTCTTGATCGTCAGCGTGGTACTGGCCATCCAGGGCTTCTTCATTCCGCAAACGCCGCAGCAGTTGGCCACACTCTCGCAGACCATGCTGGTGGTCTTTTTCTCCGGGTTGTGTTTCGTGGTGGCGGCCGCGATCATCAGCAAGCGTCTGGGGGCGATACCGCTGTTGCGCCATTTGATGTTGGCCCCGCCCGAGCCCGCCGTCGCGGATGTCCGCCTCGGGGGCAGTTCGCTGGGCGACGGCATCGACGCTTTGCTGGGGCTGCCCAGCGAATCGCCCCTCGCCGTGGGGCTCGTCGGCGTTGCCCACTCGACGTTGCGGCCCAGCGGCAAAGCGCGTTTCGGCAATCGTTACGTGGACGTGGTCACCGACGGCACATTCATCACGAAAGGCAGTCCGGTGAAGATCGCCGAGATCAGCGGCAATCGCGTGGTGGTGACGGAGATGGAAGGATGAAAACAGGTTAACCACAAAGGCACGAAGACACGAAGGAAAAGAAGGGGGATGAAGGAAACATGCACGTGCCTCGCCACCCCGTGAGCAGACCGGCCACCTATCAGCTCAACTCCCTTTCTTCTTTCTTTTCTTTTCCCTCTCTCTTCCTTAGCGTCTTCGTGTCTTTGTGGTTAATCCTTTTTCCTTTTTCAGCTTTCAGCCCTCCCTCCTAACTCCTTTCTTCAGAACAGCACCGGCTTGCCCAGTTTGCGGCGGGTGATGACGAACTGTCCGGCGTGCATCAACCAGTGGCTGCCCAGCAAGCCGAGAACGGCGCCGACCGTAGGAGCGTAAGCTCGCATCATTTCGGGGCCCGGTTCATCCAGGCGATCGGCGGTCGCCGCCACGGCCGCCAGCGAAGCGTCCTTCAGTTGCTCGGCCAAGGCCAAGTATCGGGCTTTGGTGGCGAAGCAGGCCGGATCGTCGCAACTGGCCGTGTCGTGGCTGTGGGCCGCCTCGAAACCCTCGGGCAGCGTCGGGGCCGGCTGTCCCAGGCCGGTCAGCATGCGATGGTTGCTGGCGATCAGGTGGCCCAGTTGCCAGGCGGCATGGTTGGCGCCGGGGACCGGCCGTACCCGCAGGTCGGCGTCCGACAGATCGCTCAGATAGGACTGGATCACGCGATGGCCGAACTCGATATTTTGCTTCAACACGTCTTGCGGCGTCATGGGAAGTCTCCGGGAGGTGGTCGTTGAACTCGGGGAAGCAATGCGTTGGTAATTCTACCGCAACCGGCGGCTGTGGCAATGCGGTCGAAAAATCGAGCAAGGGCAAATCCGACTCGGGGCCTCAGGCTGAAAAGATCCTGCGCGCTGCCGTGTTGGTCAACAGAATTCCGGTTTGGCCACTTTGGCCACCCCCATGCCCAGGTCGCCCACATGCTCGGCCACGATTCCCAAGCCAGCCAGACACCGAACCGCAGAACGCGGAAGGCCTTGATCCAGCAGCAATCTCATGGGACCGGCCGCAACTCGACGACCTTGTCGTCAAGGTTGGCCGCGGCATACTCCAGCGCCTGGCGGATGTCTTCGTCTTCAATTTCCGGGTATTCGGCGCGAAACTTCTCGCGGTCGGAATAGATTGCTAGCGATTCCAACACGCGCCGCACGGTTAGCCGCATCCCACGGATGCACGGCTGACCGTTTAATATCGCCGGATCGGACGTGATTCGCTCGAAAGGTGCCATGACCCATTCTTCCCCGGGGTAAACTGCCCACCTCTGCCCAATTTCACTCCCTTTCCGCCGGTCTGGAAGAGGAGACCACCAGCAAAACCAGCGCATTGCGCGTCCCCGACGCCATGCTCCGGACCGCCCGCCGCTCCCCGCTACTGCCCCAGCCCATGCACCGTAGATCCCGCGCCGCCGCGGATGTCCGGCAGGGGAACGTCCAACTCGGGCAGCAAATCGCGGCCCAGCGATTCGCCCGCCCGCGAGGCCTCCTCGAAGAGTTGCCGGGCACGGCCGCGGTCGCCCTCGCGGTCCATCGCCAAGAAAGTCGCCACGATCACCTTCGAGCCGGGCGTGCTGGCAAACGACTGGTCCACCAGCGCCTTCACCAACGCTATCGGCAAGGCCACGATGCGATAGCGTTCCGGCCGGCCATAGATCTGCACCAGCAACTCGTCGCGGCTGGCCTCAATCACCGCCACGCGGTTGTCCTTCAATTCCAACTCGTCACCGGCCTGCAGCTTGGCCACCGCGCCGGCCAAGCCCTTCCAAAACTGCTCCAGGTTGTCCAACATCACGTCAAGACGCGCGAACTCCTTCTCGTCGGCCGGACTTTGACGGTTGGCCTTGGCCGTTTTGAGATGCTGCCGCGCGGCCGCCAGATCGCGCCGCCACACCGCCAAGCGGACCTCGGCCACCGCCTTGGTGTAGGCGGCCCGTTTGGCCGGATCATCGTCCGCTTGCGGCGCCTCGCGCGGCGGCTTGGGTCGCGGCCCGGCAAGCGGCTGTGGTTTTGCCGCTTCCGGTATCGCGACAGGCCGCGGCGCAGGTCGAGCCGCTGCTGGCGGCGGCGGAGCCGCGGATGGTTTGGGCTCCGGCTTGGCCTCGGGCTTTGCTACCGGTATGCTGGGCGGGGAAGTTGAAGGGGCAACCGCAATCGGGGCCGCCGGCTTGGAAACGGCCGGGCGCTCCGGGGTGACCGGCACGGCTTGGGCCACCGCCGGCGGCTTGGGTTCCGGCGCGGCGGCCGCAGGCAGGTCGCGACGCGGTATGAACAGGACCGCCACGGCGCCGCCCAAGGCGACGCCGAAAAATACCAGTGCGGCCGTGGTGATCCAGCTTTGCCAGCCTGTCTCTTCCACGGCGGGAAGGGACGCCGCGCCCGTGGCCGCGAAGGGGACAGTCCCATTTTCGTCAGACGAAAATCGGGACAGTCCCCGAGGGGGCGTGCTGGGCACGGGGGAAACGGCCGCAAGTGGCGTTGGAAGGACCGGCGTGTGGCCCGCTACGACTGGCGGCGCCAATGCCGGCGGCGGCATAACACTCACCATTGGCGGGGGTACGGCGGGCTCTTCCCGGCCCAGCAGTTGCGCATCGTAGGCGGCACGCTGGGCCGGGTCCAGCAGGCACGTTTTGGCGGCGGCCACCTCGCCGATCAGTTGTCCCCATTGGGCCAAGTACGTGCCCGGCTGGATCTTGTGCAATTTGGCCATTGCGGCGTCGGCCGCCGCCGCAATGGTTTGCGCATGGCTCTCCAACGCGGCCAGCCCCAGCAAACGGTAATAGCTGGGCGGCCGGGGGCCCTGGGGAATCTCCAGCCATTGGCTATAGGGATCGAAGTTGTCTTGCACGGCGGTTCTCGGGGGATAGACTGATAGCAGTTCTATTGTAGTCTCTCTACCTCAATCGTAGCCGACCGCGGCGGTTTATTGCAGAGGGAACTAACGGCCGCCGGAAAGCGTCGTAAAGGTGTATAACTCAACTTCTCGTGCCCCTGAACGGGAGAGGGGCGCAGAATTTTCAGTACTAATCGTCGATTAATTTCCACGGAGAGCGAAGCATGAAAGCCGTCCGCTTGGTCCTTCTGTCGATCGTTGGCAGCACGCTGCTGGCCAGCCTGGCCTTGGCCGCCACGCCCGCCGCGGACGACGAGACCGTCGCGTCCCGCCGCGAGCAACTTCATCGCACCATGGACCAGGGGAATTTCAAGGATGCCTACGACGGCCTGCGCAAGATCATTCTGGAGCCCGGGCAACCGGTCGGCGCCGATCTGGATCGAGCGGTGCAATGCCTGGAGCGGCTGAACCGCACCGCCGAGATCGACGAACTGCTGGAAGCGGCCGTCAAGGCCCAGCAGGGCGACGCTCGCCGCTGGTGGTTCCTGGCCGAAGTGGCCCGCAGCTACACGCAGATTCCCAAGCAAGGTTTCATCGTGGCCGGCAAGTTCTATCGCGGACCGTACCGCGGCGGCGCCGGCCGATATGTCAACACCACGGCGCGGGACCGCGTCCGGGCGTTGCAACTGATGGTCAAGGCCCTCCCCAACGCCCGCAAGGATGACGACCATGCCAAGATGGCCGGCTTCCTGCTGAATCTGGCCGACATGTTCATGAATACTCGCGGCTACCAGGAATCTTGGCGATTGCAGTATAAGACTGACTTGAGCGTCTTGCCCGATTATGAAGAGGGCTGGGGCTACTATGGCGGACAAGTGCAGGGGGCTCCGGTCGACGCCGACGGGCGGCCGATTTTTTACCGCGTGCCGAAGAGCTTCGAGCAGTCGCAAAGTGACGGCCAGCGCTGGCGCTGGTGTCTGGAGCAGACCGTTGAGTTCGATCGGGCTCGCATCAGCGAAGTGCGGATGAAGTTGGCCGACTTCCTGCACGAGCAATTCGGCGTGCAGACGATGGCCATCTACGGCTGGCGTTTCGGCCGCCTGGAGACCGACGACAGCAAGGACCAGCAGGGCGGCACCTACGCGTTGGACACGCTGGGCGAGGACGAAACCATTGCCCGGCTGGCCACTGGCGTGAAGCGATTCAAGTTGCCCGACGAGTTCAACTTCATCAAGATCTATCGGGAGATGGCCGCCACGCGCGACGGCACTTTTGGCATGCGCGCCGGCCAACAACTGGCCCAGCTTTTCGAGAACCGCCGGCAGTATCCCCGCGCGGCCGAGTATTGGCAAGGGTTGTTGAACGACTACCCCGGGGTCCTGGAAGTTTGGAAACGGAACTGGCGTTCGCGGCTGGGTCAGATTGTGGACAATTGGGGTCGCTTCGAGCCGGTGGCCGCACAGCCAGCCGGGCAGGGCGCCACGGTCGAGTATCGCTTCCGCAACGGCACGCAATTGGACTTTACGGCCCAGGAAATCAAGGTCGATAAGCTGCTGGAAGACGTCCAGGCTTATATCAAGTCGCGCCCCAATCAAATGGATTGGCAACAAGCCAATATCGGCGACCTCGGTTACCGGTTGGTGACGCAGAACCAGCAGCAATATTTGGGGCCACAGGTGGCCCAATGGCAGTTGGCCGTCAAGCCGCGGGAGAAACATTTCGACAAGCGGATTACGGTGAGCACGCCCCTGCAAAAGGCGGGCGCGTATCTGCTCACGGCCAAGATGAAGGATGGCAACACCTCGTACATCATTCTTTGGCTCAACGACACGGCCATCGTCCGCAAGCCGCTGGAAGGGAAGAATTACTATTACATCGCCGACGCCGCGGGCGGCACGCCTGTTGCCAAGGCCGAGGTGGAGTTCTTCGGCTGGCGGCAGACGTGGCGGGCTCCCAACCGGATCGAGATCGACCTCAAGCAGTTCGCCGAGACGGCGGATGCCGACGGCCAGTTGTTCTTGGATCCGCAGCGGCAGCCGCAGGACCACCAGTGGTTGATCACGGCCCGCACCAAGCAGGGGCGTTTCGCCTATCTGGGCTTCTCCAACGTCTGGTATCAGAACCAGTACGACGCCGAATACAACGCCACCAAGGTGTTCGCGATCACGGACCGGCCCGTCTATCGGCCCGAGCAGGCGGCAAAGTACAAGTTCTGGGTCCGTCACGCCCGCTACGACCAGGAAGACACCTCCGACTACGCCGGCCAGCGGTTTACGATCGAGATCCGTAATCCCAAGGGCGAGAAAGTGGTGTCGCTGGACAAGACGGCCGACGCCTACGGCGGCCTGGAAGGCGACTACAAGCTGCCAGCCGATGCCACGCTGGGCGTTTATGGCATGGCAGTCCGGCAGGGCGCCAATTACCTTGGCGGCGGCAGCTTCCGTGTGGAAGAGTACAAGAAGCCCGAGTTCGAGGTCACCGTCGAGGCCCCCCAAGAGCCCGTCATGCTGGGCGAAAAGATCGCGGCCACCATCGAAGCCAAGTATTATTTCGGCGCCCCGGTGACCAAGGCCAAGGTGAAGTACAAGATCTTCCGCAGCAGCCAGTCGGAACCGTGGTATCCCGTCTCGCACTGGGATTGGCTCTATGGCTCGGGCTATTGGTGGTTCGCCTACGACTGTGCTTGGTATCCCGGCTGGCACGAGTGGGGTTGCCGACGGCCATCGCCTTTCTGGTGGCCACACGCCCAGCCGCAGCCCGAATTGGTGGCCGATCGCGAGGTCGAGATCGGCGCGGACGGCAAGGTGAAAGTCGAGATCGATACCGAGATCGCCAAAGCGATCCATCCCGACCAGGACCACAGCTACTCGATCACGGCCGAAGTGGTCGACCAGTCGCGGCGCACCATCGTCGGCAGCGGCGCGGTGCTGGTCGCCCGCAAGCCGTTTACGGTCTATGCCTGGGTCGATCGCGGCTATTACCGCATCGGCGACACGATCCACACACAGTTCAACGCCCATACGCTGGACAACAAGCCGGTCCGCGGCAAAGGCCAGTTGACGTTGCTGCGGATCAGCTACGTCAAGGGCAAGCTGGTTGAAACGCCCGTCGAGACGTGGCCGCTCGACACCGATCAGGAGGGTCAGGCCCAGCAGCAACTCACCGCCTCGCAGGCCGGCCAGTATCGCCTCTCGCTGAAGCTCACCGACAGCAAGAAACACGTCATCGAAGGCGGCTACCTCTTCACCATCATCGGCGAGGGCTTCGACAGTGCGCAGTTCCGCTTCAACCACTTGGAGCTGATTCCCCAGCAGGCCGACTATGCCCCCGGCCAACAGGTCCAGTTGCAGATCAACACCGATCGGGCGGGCGGCACCGTGCTGCTGTTCGTGCGGCCGACCAACGGCGTCTACTTGCCGCCCAGGATCATTCGCATGGAAGGCAAGAGCACGTTGGCCCGGATCGACGTGGTCAAGCGCGACATGCCCAATTTCTTCGTCGAAGCGGTCACCGTGGCCGACGGCCGCGTCCATAGCGAAGTCCGGCAGATTACCGTGCCGCCGGAAAAGCGCATCCTCGACGTTGCCGTCGAGCCTTCGGCCGACACCTACCGGCCGGGCCAGCGGGCCAAGGTGAAAATCAAGTTGACCGACGCCTTCGGCAAGCCGTTCGTCGGCACCACCGTGGTGGCCATCTACGACAAGTCGGTCGAGTACGTTTCCGGCGGTTCCAACGTGCCGGAAATCAAGGAGTTCTTCTGGAAGTGGCAGCGGCACCATTATCCGTACAACGAGTCGAATCTCGGGCAGCTCTTCTATAATCTCATGCGGCCCAATACCGTCGGCATGGGCGACCTGGGCGTCTTCGGCGGCACGGTCGCCGACGACATGTCCACGCTAGACAACGACGACAACGCGGATCGCGACGGGAGCGGGGCCATGCCAGCCCCCGGCGGTTTTGGCGGCCGCGGTGAAGGCCGCGCGTTTGCCCGCCGCGGACTGGCCATGAACGGCGCCATGCAAATGGAGAAGGCCGCGGCGGCCGACGCGATGCCGACGGCGGCCGCGGCCCCCATGATGATGGACGAAGCCGCCAAGGGCGACAATCGCGCGGAACTGCGGAAGAGCGGCGAGCAGATGCAGGCCGACAAGCCCGGTGGCGGCGGCCGGGGCGCGCTGCTCGAACCCACGCTGCGGACGAAGTTCGCCGATACGGCCCTCTGGGTCGGCAGCCTCGCCACCACCAGTAACGGCACCGCCGAGGTGGCGCTGGACATGCCGGAAAACCTCACTACTTGGCGCATCAAGGTCTGGGGCATGGGCCACGGGACTAAAGTGGGCCAGGGCCAGGCCGACGTCATCACCCGCAAGGACCTGATCGTGCGCTTGCAGGCCCCGCGGTTCTTCGTGCAGA
>CAYYBU010000035.1:0-11268 GCA_964469945.1 uncultured Planctomycetaceae bacterium | reverse complement strand
GGCCACCACGCTGGGCATCGAGTTCGATCCCGAAACGGCCTACGATCAGCGCAAGGAAACCTATCGCATGTCCGGCCAGATCATTCAAACCCGCGCCTGCGCGCAGACGGCCGAGGGAGACAAGACCGGGCTCTGGACCACCGTGATCGCCTCCGCGGTGTTCATCTTCTAATGTCTAGTAGTTGGGTGTCGGCGGCCGGTAGTGCGACAGGTCGATGGTGCGAAACCACTCGATCGTCCGCGTCAAGCCCTGACGCAACGGCACCGTCGGCCGCCAGTCCAGATGCTTCATGGCCAGCGTGATATCGGGCCGCCGTTGCGTCGGGTCGTCCACTGGTAGCGGCTCCTCGACGAGCTGCGCGCGGCATCCGGTCAGTTCCAACACCAATTCGGCCAATTGCCGGATGGTGAACTCTTCCGGATTGCCCAGGTTCACCGGACCGCAAAATTCGTCCGGGGCGTCCATCATGCGGATCAGCCCATCCACCAGATCGTCGCGGTAGCAGAACGAGCGGGTTTGCGAGCCGTCGCCAAAAAGCGTGATGGCCTGGCCGCCCAACGCCTGGCGAATGAAATTGGAAACCACCCGACCATCGTAGGGATGCATGCGGGGGCCATAGGTGTTGAAAATCCGCACGATGCGGATGTTCACCCGATTGCTGCGACGATAGTCCATGAAGAGCGTCTCGGCAGCGCGCTTCCCCTCGTCGTAACACGCCCGGGGACCGATCGGGTTCACCGAACCGCGATACGATTCCGGCTGGGGGTGGACGAGCGGGTCGCCATAGACCTCGCTGGTCGATGCCTGCAGCACCTTGGCCCGACAGCGTTTGGCCATCCCCAACACGTTGATGGCCCCCAGCACCGAGGTCTTCATGGTCTTGATGGGATTGTACTGGTAATGCCCGGGCGCGGCCGGGCAGGCCAGGTTGTAGATTTCGTCCACTTCCAGAAAGATCGGCAAGGTGACATCGTGCCGCACCAGTTCAAAATTGGGCCGGCCGAGCAGATGGTTCACGTTGGACTTCTGGCTGGTGAAGAAATTGTCCAGGCAAATCACGTCATGTCCCTGCTCGACCAGTCGTTGGCAAAGATGGGAACCGAGAAAGCCGGCCCCTCCGGTCACGAGAATCCGTTTCAGCGATGACACCGTGGCGATCCTTTCTGAAGAAAGCGGCGGCCAGAGAACAGCCTTGTCCGCAGTGTAGGGACAACGGCCGCGACGTGCAAGGCGGAAGGACGTATTGCCGTTGCGGCAGCCGGACGACAAAGAAAGGCGAACTCCGCCGGCAGCGGGCTCCGTACCGTTTCGCTGGGGTCGGAGTGCCACGGAGAGCGTGCCCTCTAGGGCATGGGGACGACCCCCATTTTTGACAGGCGAATGTGCCACTATTATAGGGAATCTCCCGATGTAACCAAGTGCAATAATATCGGATAACACGCTCCTGACGCGGTTTGCTACGTATGGGACGTGTAAAACCCCGAGATTCCTCGACCCGGCGTGGTAAACCATGTCAACCTAGAATAGGGCGCAGCGCGCAAACGGACATTACGGCCCGGGAAAGGCAAAAAACCGGACGGCCAATGGCGATCTCCGTGGTTTCCCGGAGGCGGTAGTGCGAGAGAACCGAAAGCGATGACGTTGCTCGAAAATACCATCCGACAAGGTGCTGCGCCGCCGCATCGGAACGAACTCAACGAGTTGGCCCATGTGGCGCGGCTGGCGTTGATGAATGAGATGGTCTGTGGGCTAGCCCACGAACTGAAACAGCCCCTGGCGGCCATTGCCAACTATGCCTGTGCCGGCCGCTATACGGCGCTGGCAGCCAATAGCAGTCTGCATCCGTCGGTGGTTCCGCTGTTCGATCGGATCGCCGAGCAAGCCGAGCGTGCCGGGAAGATCGTGGGCTGCCTGCGAGACTTCGTCAGCCGCCACGATGGCCCGCGCGCGGTCGTGGACCTCAACGAACTGGTCCGCCACGCGATGGTCCTGCTGGAGGTGGACGCCCGAGTCCATGACGTCTCGCTGGCGTTGTGTTTGGATGCGCGCTCCTGTCTCGTGGAGGTGGATCGCATCCAGATCGAGCAGGTCGTGGTCAATTTGGTGAAGAACGCCATGGAAGCCGCCGCCGAAATGCCACCCCCACGCCGTCGGGTGACTGTCCGCACGGCGACGATCGACGTAATGGCGGCGCCGCCCCATGCGGTAGAGTTGGCGGTGAGCGATGAGGCGGCCGGGCTGAAAGCCGCCGAGCTCGAGCGCGTTTGCAAGCCCTTCTACACGACCAAGCCCGATGGCATGGGCTTGGGCCTGTCGATCTGTCGTTCCATTCTCCAAAGTCACCACAGCCGTCTGGAAGTCCTTTCCCACGAGGGGCTGGGAACCACGTTTCGTTTCCTCTTGCCTGTGTCCGCGAAGGAGTCCTACCGTGGGTGATGACGTCACTGTCTTCGTTTTGGATGACGATTCCTCCGTTCTCCACTCGTTGACCGCTCTGGTGAAGGTGGTATTTCCCCGCGTGGAAGCCTACGCTTCCGCCGCCGAATTCCTGGCGGCCTACGATGGTCGCGCCGGCTGCCTGGTTCTCGACGTGGCCATGCCCGGCATGAGCGGCCTGGAGTTGCAGCGCAAGTTGGCCCAAGACAAGCTCGACATCCCCTTGGTCTTCATCACCGGGCACGGCAACGTGCGCATGGCCGTGGGCGCCATGTTGGGCGGGGCCGTCAACTTTCTGGAAAAGCCTTTCCACGAGCAGGAGCTTTGGGACAGCATCCGCCGCGCTTTGGAACTCGACGAGCAGCAGCGCCGCCGCAAGGCCCGCCGCGCCACGGTCGAGCAGCGGCTGACCCTGCTTACCCGCGGCGAACACGACGTGCTGGACCTGATCTTGGAAGGGAATGTCAACAAGGAAATCGCGGTCAAGCTGGGGCTGAGCATCCGTACCGTGGAAGACCGCCGCGCGCGGCTGATGAAGAAGATGGAGGCCGATTCGGTCGCGCAGTTGGTACAGTTGGCGGTGGCCCGCTGAGAATGTGGCGGCAATCTTAGAGCTGGCAAAAAGCTCATCCGACGAAGCCCACTCGGGGGCTATGCCCCCAAGCCCCCCCGGAATTCGGACCTGTACGGTTTTCTGTGTCAACCGTGCGGCCGAGGGGAACAGTCCCATTTTCGTGGCCTCCTGCCACAATAATCGGGACAGTCCCCGGGATTCTTCCCGGCACGGTTCCAATGTCCAATGGGGCCTGTTTTGCTGCCGCCCGCTGTGGTATTGTGGGATCGCTTGAAAACAGGGTTCCCCGGAGCGCGACATGGCGATGCCAGTGAGGTTTCTTTATTTCGATCTGGGCAAGGTGCTGGTCGACTTCAGTGTCGAGCAAATGTGTCGGCAGGTGGCCGTGGTGGCCGGACTGGAGCCGGCCGTGGTCCGCGAGGCCATCTTCGCCGACGGCTTGCAGGAGCGCTACGAGCGCGGCGAGGTTTCCGACCGCCAATTCTATGATCTGTTCTGCCAGCGGACGCAGAGTCGCGCCGATCTGGCCGCCCTGCGCCAGGCGGCCAATGACATCTTCACGCTCAATATGCCCATCGTACCGCTGGTGGCTCAACTGGCCGAGGCCGGCTATCGCCTGGGCATCCTCTCCAACACCTGCGAGGGTCACTGGGAGCACTGCCGACGGCGCTTCCGCATTCTCGAATCCGCCCCGCTACATGCCTTGAGTTATCGCATCGGCGCCTGCAAGCCGGCGGCGGCCATTTTTCGTGCCGCCGCCGAACTGGCCGACTGTCAGCCCGCGGAGATTTTCTATGTCGACGACATTGCCGGCCATGTCGAGGGCGCCCGGGCGGTGGGTTTCGATGCCGTCCGCTATACATCGACGGCGGCGCTGGCGGCCGAGCTGCGCCAACGCGGGCTGGAGTTCAACTACTAGCTCTACTTCGCAAAGTTCGCGGAAAATGGGGACTGGCTCCGTGGCACAAGCCGGTGTGGCTACGCGGAAACGTTGCCGCCACGGTGCCTGTCCCCTTTTTCCGCAGGCGTTACCCCGAGGCCCCGTCGGAAAAGGGGACAGGCACCGTCGCCAGCGACGCTGTCCCGCGGGGCCAGCCTGTTTGAGGCGACGGAGCCAGTCCCCATTTCCGACTGCCGACCTTGCGCAGCAGAACAAGGAAGCCGATTATGCCGCTTGTGCCGGATATTCTTTCAATGCCGGTGGTGACGGCTGCCGATGCTGTTTATAACCGACGCGACAATCGCCGCCGGTGCCGTTTGCTCAGCATAGGGGGGAAACTCCAATGATCCGCCGGACCATGCTCGTGTTGTTGTGCGCCGGGTTCGCGCTGGCCCTGTTTTGCACGGCCAGCAATGCCCACGCCCAACAGGCCTTCGATCGCCAATGGGGACAAGGTTACAGCACCCAGGATTGGGATCGCATGTACCACTATCCTTATGTCTTTTATCCGCAGAACTTCTGGGGCACCGAATACTATCGCAGCGCCCAGAACATGTACTACCGCTACCCACCCGAAATGCGGATCCCGGTCTACAATAAGGCATGGCAGAACGAATACCCGCAGCCCCGCCGCTATTACTCGGGCCACGAATTCATTCTGGATGTCTTCTGAGGAAGCCGAAGTTCTAAGGCGGTTCGCGGAGAGGGATCGCCGCAGCGAAGCCTAAAGCGCAAGCGAGGGTGCCAGATCGGTATCCCCCGCTTGCGCTTCGGGCCAAATCCCCCTGTGGCAAACCGGGTAGTTATTGAACAAGGCCAATTGCCCTGCTGGAATCCAGCCATACCAGCAGATATGGTGTTGGACAGTGGCTTTTTGCCTTGACAGGGGGGGCCGAGAGGGACATAATTCGCCCCTCTTCATGTCGTCCGTACCCGGAATCCGCCCCCCCATGCTCTCCGGCACTCACTCGATCCGCTGGCTGGTCCTCGCGCTTGCACTCGCAGCGTCAACGATTGCCTATGGGCAGAGTCTATCGCCATTCCCCCAAGATGGTGATATGAGCTTGTCCGGCTCGGCACTCGCACCTGGCGAGGGTCCGGCGGTGTGCCCGGAATGCGGCCAGCCTTATAATCAGCCGCCGCCATCGCCGGACATGAAGGCCATGACCGCACCGCTGACGAATTTTTACCGCCATCCGCCTTGGGAGCAGGCTGGCGGCCCATTGGAGCCGATTTGGCGGGAGAGTTGGCTCTATCGCCCCTTCAGCGTGGGCGCCTTCGCCGGCGTGGCCGATGGAAGCCAGATAGTCGATAACCGCATCGCCATGGGTTTGGGCGCCAACGGCGGCATCCGTTTCGGCTGGGATCTGAACCATTACTGGGGCACCGAGACGCGATTCTCCTGGAGCACGGGCGAACTGACCTACAGCGACCAAGCCAAGGCCATCGGCTGGGCGGCCGATAACCAGGCGGGCATCCCCCTGAACGACCCCGTGCGCGACCGTTTCGAGAATCAGCGCGGAGATCTTTTCTTCTGGGACCTGGACCTGCTCTATTATCCCTGGGGCGACAGCCGCTGGCGTCCCTACGTGATGGTGGGGCTGGGGTTGGCGGAACTCAGCTACGTCGATCGAGTCTATTCTTACGATGTCTGCGAGGACCACACGGTCTTCGCCGTGCCGGTGGCCATCGGCGTGAAATATCGCTGGAACGATTGGATCGCTCTGCGTCTGGAGGGCTGCGCCGACATCGCCTTCGCCACCGACGGCATGAACGCGCTCCGCAACACGTCGTTGACGTTCGGCCTGGAGATCCGTTGCGGCGGCACGCGCAAGGCCTATTGGCCCTGGAACCCGGGCCGGCACTATTGGTAGTATCCGGCACACTCCGAGCTTGTGAATTCTTGTAGGGTGGGTCTAGCAAACCGTGAGGCTGGTGGGGCTGCGGACGCGGCGTTCTGGTTGGCAGGCGGTGACGCGACAATCGACGGAGAGTCCGGTTTGCGACGCCCCACCAGGATTCGCGCGACCTTGACCCACCCTACAGCTCCGCAATGAGTCGAACCGCCCCTGCCCATTCGGTGCCGTTGAGTTTCTCCGCCTCGCCGAGCGAATGCGGCAAGCTACCTTCGCAACTCCAGCAGCAGGGCGCGGGCGAAGGTTTTCACTGCCACGTAGTCTTGCGGCCGAATATCCTGGACGTCGGCTTCCAGTTCCTCCAGGATCGTCCCGGTCATCTGCTTGATCTGTTGGGCATCGGCGACCGCCATCCGGCCCGTGAGTTTCTTATATTCGAGAACCTGGCTGACCCGCACCCGGTATCCGGCGAAATTTTCACCTTTCAGCAACTCGGGCCAGGCGATGCCGTCGGAAGCTGAAACAGGCGAGACGATGTCCACCAACAGCGCAGGCCGAGCCCGGGCGGCGTTCCGCTGGTGGATCAGGGCCAGGCGCTGCTGCTTCTCCGCTTCGCGAAGTTCGGCTCGCGTCTCGGGGACTGTCCCCTTCGGTCGCACAGACGTGTCGGCGCGGAGCGTCGAATTGAAGCCCGCAGCGCGAGCGAGGTTGGCGCGTTGCCCGGGCCTCGCTTGCGACTCGGGCTTTGGCCGGGCCGTGAACGATCCGGGATAGCCCGGGCCCACGGGGTTGAAGCGGTTCTGGAAAACCAGCGGGGCGGGGCAGCAGCCCGTGCAGGGCCGGCAAGCGGCCGAATTCCCCCGCGTCTGGGCCAGGCCAGTGCCGCCGGTGGCGGCCAACACGACGATCAGGTTCAGCAGAGTTCTCATTTTCAATTTCTCCTGTTCTTGGGCGTTACGATCGGGGGCCACTATTACAAGCGGAATTTGCGCCGATCGTGGCGCGGAAAAATCGAGGAGAAGAGGTTTTTTTGCCCGGGTTGCCCCGTACTCATCACGCTCCGCCGTGAGGCATTGCATCACGGCGGAGCGTGATGAGTACGGAAGCAGTTCTTCGGCCGGCCCTGAAGCCCGAAGCGCAAGCGATAGTAACCTGTTGTCCGGGCCTCGCTTGCGCTTCGGGCTTCAACCGCGCCATGAATAATCCGGGCTTGGATATCCCGCCCCGGCCCGCCGAATCGCGGCGGCCGTCGTCTTGAACACAACCCGTAATACAGGGGCGGTTTATGATACACGTCCGTTCGGAAAGCTGACGGCCATCGGTCTGAAATCATGGGCCCTGCTTCTTGTCTGCCGGGCGCTTTGGATCGGCCAGGGCTTCCGCCCGCCCCGCGTCCCATGCTCCTGCCGCCCCGTTTTCGCAGGCGGAGGTGATCCGGCGGGTACCGGGGCCGGGCGCCGCGATTGGAGCGGCAACCGCGCCGCCGGCATCAACGGGGAGGGTTTCACAGGGGACCGCGAAGAAGCCGCCGCCCATGCCGCCCTCGAGCGCGGGCGCGGGCGCTTCCTTGACCGGCCCCGCGTCCCAGACCTTCACCGTACGGTCCCCACTACCTGAGACGATCCGCTGGCCATCCGGGCTGACGGCCACGCAGGAAACCGGAGCCCTGTGCCCCTTGAGCGTGAGCATTTCCTGGCCGGTCGCCGTGTCCCAGACCCTTACTGTATTGTCTCGACTGCCCGAGACGATCCGCCGACCGTCCGGGGTGAAGGCCACGCTCGTAACCGCATCCGTGTGTCCCCAGATCGTGAGCGTTTCCTGGCCGGTCGCCGCGTCCCAGACCCTTACCGTGTTGTCCTCAGTGTGGCGACCGTCAGACAACGACACACCTAAAAACCTATCACCGTTTTCCTGTACCTCAACAGGGAAACCACTGCCCGAGACGATCCGCCGACCGTCCTGGCTGAAGGCCACGGCGCGTACATAGGGGTTGACGCCCATGCCGGCAATCTGCAACGTGTAGTCAAGCGTGAGCGTTTCCTTGCCGGTCGTCGCGTCCCAGACCTTCATTGCGTTGTCATCACTACCCGATACGATCCGCCGGCTGTCCGGGCTGAAGGCCACGGGGCAAGTACCCTTGAGCGTAAGCGTTTTCCGCCCGTTCGCCGCGTCCCAAACCCTCACCGTGTTGTCCCCACCCGAGGCGATCCGCCGGCCGTCCGGGCTGAAGACCACGCTCGCAAGCCCCAATGAGCAAAGGCCAGAGGCACCCGTACCACCAGTAACCTTCATGCCCTCAAGCGCGAGCGTTTCCTTGCCGGTCGTCGCGTCCCAGACTTTCACCATTTTGTCTTCTTCGACGAGCATACCCGAACCTGTGAAACTAACAATGCCGCTACCCGAGACGATTCGGCGGCCGTCCGGGCTAAAGGCCACGCACGAATCGCCCAGCATAAACATTTCCCCGAACGAGAGCTTTTCCTTGCCGGTCGCCGCGTCCCAAATCGTCACCGTCCCAGCATCCGAGACGATCCACCGGCCGTCGGGGCTGTAGGCCACACCCGTTTCCCCACATCCGCCCCCATTGAGCGTAAGGGTGTCCTCAGGTTTCGCCACGTCCCAAATTTTCAGCGCATTGCCATCAATGTCGTCACTGCCCGAGACAATCCGCCGGCCATCCGGGCTGAAGGCCACGCACCAAACGCCCCTTGTGCATCCCTTGAACGAGAGCTTTTCCTTGCCGGTCGCGACGTCCCATATCTTCACCGTCCCATCAAAACTACCTGAGACGATCCGCCGGCCGTCGGCGCTGAAGGCCACGCTCGAAACCGCTTTCGTGTGCCCCTCGAGCGTGAGCATTTCCTTGCCGGTCGCCGCGTCCCAGACCTTTACCATCCCGTCGTCACTTCCCGAGACGATCCACCGGCCGTCGGGGCTGAAGGCCACACACTTTGCTGAGCCGGTGTCATCCTTGAGCGTGAGCGTATCCTTGCCGGTCGCCGCGTCCCATATCTTCACCGTCCCATCAAAACTACCTGAGAGGATCCGCCGGCCGTCGGGGCTGAAGGCCACACACTTTGCTGAGCCGGCGTCATCCTTGAGCGTGAGCGTATCCTTGCCGGTCGCTGCGTCCCATATCTTCACCGTCCCATCAACACTACCTGAGAGGATCCGCCGGCCGTCCGCGCTGAAGGCCACGCTTCTAACAAACGTGTTGTGCCCCTTGAGCGTGAGCGCTTCCCGCCCGGACGCCGAGTCCCAGACCTTTACCGTCCCGTCGTCACTTCCCGAGACGATCCGTCGGCCGTCCAGGCTGAAGGCCACGCTGCGAACACGCCGCGTGTGTCCCTTGAGCGTAAGCGCCTTCCGGCCGGTCGCTACGTCCCAGACCATCAACGTTCCTTGCCAACCGCCCGAAACGATCCGCCGGCCATCCGGACTGAAGGCTACACTATTAACCTCACTGGCGCCCAAGAACACCGTTCTTCGTTTACTGATGATATTCCGCAGATAGCGATGCTCCCAGCCGCGGAGATCCAAGGCACACTCATCCAACTTGGCTTCCGCATCCGCATAATTGCTTTCGGCTAGATCTCGTTGTGCAAACGCGATCTGGATGGCGTATTGCGCCGTGCAGGCGCGGAGGAGCTGCGTTTCCGCTCGCTGCTTCTCATCCTCGACTTGTTTGGCCCTCCGCTGAGCCTCGGCCGCGTTCGCGTCCGCGCGTTTGGCATTTACTTCGGCCTCGTGCGCCTTTTGATCGGCGCGATTCGCATTTGCGTCTGCACGTTGCTTTTCGTCTTCGGCCTGCTTGGCTTTACGCTGCGCATCGCCGGCGTTCGTGTCCGCGCGTTGGGCGTTCGTTCTGGCCTGTTTGGCGTTTTCCTCCGCTTCGCGCGTCTTTTGACCCGCGCGATTCGCATTTGCGTCTGCGCGGATCTTTTCGTTCTCGGCTTCCTTGGTTTTCCGGAGAGCTTCCGCGGCGTCCGCAACCGCTTGCTTCTCGCTCGTATTGGCTTTCACCGCGAAGATCGAAGAAATCAACGTCCCGGTAACCAGCGTCAGCGCCACCGCGGCCGCCAGGCCTGCCACTACCGGCTGCCGCCGGCACCAGCGCCAAAACTGCTCCGGCTTGCCGATCGGACGGGCGAGGATCGGCTCCCGGGCGAGAAATCGCCGTAGCTCGGCCGCAACCTCCCCGGCCGATTGGTAACGCAGCCGCGGCTCCTTCTCCAGACACTTCAGACAGATCGTCTCCAGGTCGTGGGGGATGCCGGCCACCAGCCGCCGCGGACTGGGGGCGTCGTCCTCGACGTGCTGGCGAAGCAGCATCGCCAGACTGCCGCGGAAGGGCCGCTCGCCGGTGAGCAACTCGAAAAGGATCACCCCCAGCGAATAAATGTCCGAGCGCCGGTCGGCCTCGTGGCTGTGGCCGGCCGCCTGCTCGGGCGAAAGATAGGCGGGCGTGCCGAGGACCTGGCCCTGCACGGTCATGGTCATTTCGCCCAACTCCCGCTTAGCCAGGCCGAAGTCGGTCACGTGCGGCCCGCCGCCATCGTCCATCAAAATGTTCTGCGGCTTCAGGTCGCGGTGAATCACGCCATGCCCGTGGGCATAGTCCAGGGCGTCGGCGATCTTGGCGCACAGCGCGGCGGCCTCGTCGGCCCCGAGATGCCGAGGGCCGCGCCACTCGTCCAGCGGCAGCCCGGCGATCAGCTCGCTGACGATGTAAAGCAGCTCGCCGTCGCGGCCCACGGCTTGCACGCCCACGATATTGGCATGGTGCAGTTGCGCGGCGGCACGGGCCTCGCGGATGAAGCGCTCCGCCTCGCTGGCGTCAAGCTGCCCGCTACGGGGAATCTTCAGGGCCACGACCGTGTCGAGCTGGGTGTCTTTGGCCTTCCACACCGAGCCGAAGGCGCCGATGCCCAACTGCTCGATCAGGTCGAAGTGGGCGACGCGCTGGCGGACGCGGGCCTGACCGGCGACCGAGCGGTCCACCGGCACGCCGCGATCGACCAGATTGAAACTGCTGCCGCACGAGGGGCACGTCGTTTCCACCAACGGGTCCTGGTCGATGATCTCGGCCGCATGGTGGCAATGCGGGCAGAGGATCTTGAAGGCCCAAGGGGGGAAGTAACCGCCCTCACCCCCTGCCCCTCTCCCATCCTGTCGCAAGCGACAGGCGGGAGAGGGGAGCAATTCGTCGAAAGTCGCAGCCGCGGGCGGCGGCGGACGGACGCCATGATCGAGCGTTTCATCGAACAGAGTGGCAAGCTGGGGCAGTCCGCGTAGTTCGGGCCACTCGGCCAGGTAGTCGGCGGCTTCTTTGCGGACCTTCAGGCGGCAGCGGCACTCGCGGTCGGTGGCGATCAGGCGGATGAGGATGTCCGCATAATGGGGATCCTCGCGCGGCACCGGCACGAAGTCGGCCAAATTCGGCAGCGCAGGCTGCCTCCAG
>CAYYBU010000034.1:0-11289 GCA_964469945.1 uncultured Planctomycetaceae bacterium | reverse complement strand
CCGCCGCCCACGGTTGGACCCTGATCAGCCGCGTCAACACGGACGCTTTCTTCTCGGTGCCGCCGGCCAGGAACCGTCCCACGCAGCAGGCCGTTTCCATCACCGCCGCCGATGGCAATGTGGGCCGCTACCGATATCTGCTCTGGGATGTCGAGCCCACGCACGTCAATACCTATGGGCAGCACGGCGAACAGGACCAGAATACGTTCTTCGGCGAGTTCGACGTATTGGCGGACGAGACGCCATGAAGTCCTGTCAGAAGACAACAACAACCACGCCTGACGTGCGACCCCTGTCTTGACGGTCGCGACGGCGTTCGCCGTTGAAGTGGGAGGCGAAAGCGCCATGTGTTGACCGCTGTTATTCTCGCGAGACAGCGGCCACGGTACGTGCCGGGACACTAGCCCGGATTATTTGTGGGCCGGGGGTGAGGGTGCAGTGTGTATTCTCGAAGCCCGAGGCGCAAGCGAGGATAACCCGTTGTCTGTCCCTCGCTTGCGCTTCAGGCTTCCATACGGGCGTGAATAATCCGGGCTAGTAGCCGGGCGACGCCATGGGCGACCCGCAGTTGGCAATCTTGGCCTGCATTTCAGGGGTCAATTGCTTCACAAGCTCGGCATTGTAGGCATGAGAGGTCGTATCGGCGAGGATGGCGGGCGTGGCGCCAAGCATCCGCGCGATGCCGATGGCATACCCGCGCGACTTTGCCGCTGGCGAACCTGCCGTCACCGCGGGATCGACATCGGTCGCAATAATTGAAATCGTATTGTCGCTATTGCGGCGGATATCGAACGTGCGTAACTGCTGGGGGAAATCCCGTAGCGATGCCGTCTCGACCTCCCAGAAGCTCCGTTCCGGATGGTCGTTGAAATCAGATGGGTTATTCGGTTGGGCGGTAATGGCGTTTACGTGACGATGGCCCGCGATCCAGAGGATCAGATTCGGATAGCAGTGGAGGGTGGCAAGCAACTCGTCTTCAGCGCGCTGGTCGTGGAAAGCATGAGTGATCGTTTTGTCGCTGAGACTCGCTTGCGGTTTGATCGGGATATGGGCTGCGATAATCATGAGTTGGCCGTCATCCTGGCCCTTCTGGAGCTCGTTTTTCAGCCAGTCGAGCCGGGTCTGGTCCAGCCCGCCGGTGCCGCAATAGAATGGGCCGCCTAGCTTGCCGTTGGGCTTGTTGGTATCGTCGAGCACGATGACCTTGAGCGGCAGATCGGACTTGGGCGCGAAACTGTAGCAAGCAAAGTCCTTGTCGAGGTTCGTCCGGGTGAAACCGTGACCGACGGGATTGGAAGTGGTGGTGAAGAATTCGCCCATCCAATTCCGGCTCGTGGAATGGGGGGTCACGAGCGAGCGGCGGTCCGGGTCGGCAATGACCGTGGGAGGCACGGGGAAATTCTTCTCCGGCCCCGCTCCGATGACGTTTCCATAAGGGGTCGAGCCATCGACCGCGCCCATGTAAGTGCCGGTCTCGTTGATGAAATTCGGATCGGTGAGGATGTTGCGGTTGATGTCGAGGATGCGGCTGCCGACGTGGGCCTGGCGGAGCTTGGCGTTCTCGAAGCCAATGCCCGACCAGCACTGATCGTGGTTGCCGATGACCTGATACCAGGGGATTGTTTTGTCGAGCCCGGCGGCCTTGTAGGGTTTCTGATAATCGATGGTGTCGGCGCCGACGTGAACGCCCGAGCTGGGAGTGATGACCTTGCCGTCGAGGACATCGATAAACCATCTCAGTTCGTTATACTGGGTGTTGTTGACATCATCGCCGAGCGAGATGCCGAAATCAAAGGCCGCTTTCTTATGCAAGGCGTTGATCGTCTGGACCGCCGCATCAAGGACGTGGGTCGTCGAGAGAATGATGGGGGAATAGGAACCACCATCAAGCCGACGAGAACTCGGACCGAACAATGCGCTCCAGCCGGGATAGATCGGCTGTGCCGGGGATTCCTTGTCGGTGATATGAATGTCGCTGATGGAGAAGAATCTCAACAGGCGCGCCGCATGGGGTGCGTTGGTATGGGCGGGCGCAAGTTCCGCCCGCTTGTCGTGCGGTTGCGAATGGCCGACGTCCTGGCCGTAATTCGTGCCGGGCTCTGCCCGCCATGCACTGTAGCCGTATTTCTCGTAGAGCGGCACCTCCGCCGGGTTGACTTTAGGCGTGTCGGCAGGCAGTGCGACCGGGAGAATCTGCTGTTGGGCTGTCGTGAGCACATCCTTGGCGATTGGCCATTGCACAGCCTCCCGGGTCGTGCCAACGACGCCGCTCTTCATCTTGTTGCGAATCCAAGATCGGCGTGCGCTGGCCCCGGCAATCGCGGGCTCGGCCGCCATGAGTGCAGCGAGCAGAAAGGTGCGACGATTCATTGCGTGTCCTCGATGTTCGGCTGGTGGTATGCACTAACTTCCAGACTTGGGCGGAAGGACCGGTCCCCCGTAGGTCAGGCTGTGCCTGACAGTCCGGGGCGTCAGGCACAGCCTGACCTACGATTTGCAGAAGTTATTTTTTTGCCGATCCTAACCAACGATAGGTCGCAAACGCACGGTCGGCAACGCAACTCCTCCGAAAAGGGGGTGGGCTGAATGCCGACAACCAGGTGGGGTGTGCGGCCGAGGGGGACAGTCCCCTGCCTTACCGCCGCGCATCGCCCGGCGCCGCCGCCGATAGGGGCGCCACACCGGCGTGGTCATCGACAGCGCCGCGCAACTCGGCGAGGTGCTCCAGCAGGATCCGGCGGACTTCCATCACGGCCGCCGGATGGCAGTGGACCGTCATGTGATCGGCCGGCACGATCAATTCCGATTCCACGCCGCCGACCCGGGCGCTCTCGGCCGAGACCACGCCGTCGCTGTCCCCCATCAGCGAGGCCGTCCACCACTGCTTCGGCACCACGCCGATGATGTTGTGATATTTCACCCAGGGCGGCCGCGGGCTGGCCAGCATCACCGGAAAGATGGGCGACTGCGGCGATAACGAGTCGATGCTGGTTTCGATCTTCAGCAAGGAATGGTCGAACAACAGGTTGTGGTTGTCCAGAAACAACTGCTGTTGGCTGTTGACCAGCGTTTGCGGCAGGCGGATCAACTTGTTGAGCAGGTATTGCGTGGTCTGGTTGGAAAACGTGCTGCCGTGGTGCGGCGTGGCGATGGTGACGACGCGACGGATCGACGGGCTGGGCTGAAAGAAGAAGGTGTCTTGCAGCTTGTGCAGCGTCTGTGGCGCCGCCCGCACCTGTTCCAGCGGCTCGTGGCTGGCCAGGTTCCAATAGTCGCCACGGCTGGAGATGGTTTGCATCTCGGCGACCAGGCCGCCCATGCTGTGCCCGACCAGCACCATCTGGTCCAGCGCCGGTTCCTGCCGCTGCGGATCGAGCACCTGGCGCATTTCGACCAGGTCGCGGCGCAACTGCGCGGCGCTGAGCCAGAAGGGCTGCCCGGTCGGATAGAGATAGAACCAGAACTGGTAGTGTCGGCGGATGTGGGGCGAGCTGCGCAGGTCGTTGAACATCTCCATCCAGGTCATGGGGCTCGACCAGAGACCGTGAACCAGCAGCACGGGAATCTTTCCCGGCTCGTAGGGCTGTACCATGTAGAGCCCCATGATGGGTTCCTTCTGTCCCGGCCGCGTCCGCAACAGTTTGTCCGGGTCCAAGAGGCCGATCGTGGCCGCGTCCTCCAGCGGCACCTTGGAGAGGAAGTAGGCCAGCGAGGTGCTCAGGTCGCTTTCCAAGGGCACGTGCATCCAGCCCACCGTGGTGGCGGTCGTTACCAACGGATCGTACAACTCCAGCAGACCCTGGTGCCGGATGTTGTTGGCGTCGGGCAAGGCCGCCGGCGTGGGCCGCAGGAAGGCCGTCACCGGGAAACTCAAGTCGGAGGGGTAGTAGCGGGCCGCCGCCGGCTCGCCCGGGTAGCTGCGCCGCACGGCAATCAACGGCACCCCCAAGCCGTGGGTCTGATAGAGGTTCTTGAGCCCCTTCATCTCATAATCGGAGACGAACTCGAAGTGATCGAACTCCTCGGCATGCCAGGCGCCGCCGCGGAGCGTGCAGTTGATGTCCCAACTGCCGGCCGCGGTGTGGATGGTCTTGACCGTGCCGGGCCGCAGTTCGTGATTCTTGCAGACGATCCGCAAGGCCGCTTCCAGAGAACCGTTATAGAGCTCACAGGCGCCGCGGAACTGCGGATCATAGGCGTTGCGCGAGTGGGCCAGCCGATCGTCGAAGAGAAAGTCGTAGGCGTGCAGCACCGAGGCGCCATAGAGGTCCAAAGCGGCGCGGGGATCGTGCGTTTCCGTTTTGCGGCCCGCCAGGTAGGCCAACTCGGCTAAGGCATAGACTTTGTCCGCCGAGGGCTCGCGAGTGGCCAACTGCTGGAGTTTCGTCAGCAGGGAGCGCAAATCGCCCTGGAGGTCATCGCTGAGATTATAGACCCGCAACAACTGCACGGTGCGGGGGGTGGGCTGCGGACCGGAAAAGGAGGTCAATTGCAGCTCCTCGCCCAGCGGGTTGCGCGGCACGGAGCGGAGCGTCACCCACTTCTGCGCGCAGCCGCCCGCTACCAGCAGGGCGGCCAACAGCAAGGCCATCCCCCACGCCGTCGAGTGGCGACGTACCGGCGCGACAGCGGCTTGGAGGCGACCGAAAGGGGCCATCGGCGGTATCGTGGGGTACCTTGCGTGCCGACTGGGGAAAATAGAGAAAACGGACGACTCTTCCTCCCCCAGTCCAGACTGTTCCCAGGTTAGGGGTAGTACGATACGAGGAAACGGCCGCCGGCGTCAATGGAGGTTTTGTTTTTGGCATGTGGTAAACTACGGACTTTGGGTTGTACTTCAGCGGCGTTGTGAGAAAATGAGTAGTTTGGCGGAAAGATCGCTCTGGACGGCCTTTGCTTTCCGTTAGTAAGATGTGCGGAAGGAAAACAAGGGGCAACCCATGTCGCAGTGGCGAGAATATCCTATGGCAACGACGACCTTTCTTGAAGGAAGCGGTACCCGGACCTGGGGAGGTCACGAGGCCATCCGCTGCTCGGATGAGCTGCTGAGCCGCTACCAGACCCTGCTCGATGAAAAACGTTTGAGCTGGACGGAACATCACCGCCTGCTGCGTTTGCTCGGTTCGGGCGGTCAAGGGGTGGTGTATCTGAGCCAGCGTCGCGGCACCGACCATTTCACGCTGCCGGTGGCGCTGAAGATCTTCTCGCCGGAGCGTTACGAAGACGATCGCGCCTACGACGAGGCGATGGAGCGGATGGCGCAGGTGGCCGCCCACGTGGCCCAGATCCAGCAGGACAACCTCCTGGACGTCCACAACTGGGTCGATCGCCGCTGCATCCGCATGATGGAAATGGAGTGGGTCAACGGCTACGACCTGGGGCGCCTGCTCACCCGGGAGATGTTGGATCGCGTTCAGGGCCGCGTCACCGCCAAGCGTTGGAAGTACATCAATGAAGTGATCGTGACCGGCGGTCCCTTGCAGGCGCGGATGAAGCCGGGCGTGGCCATCGCCATCGTGCGCGACTGTCTGGCAGCCTTGGCGGCGCTGCATCGCGAGGGCATCGTGCATGGCGACATGAAGCCCTCGAATATCATGGTCAAACGCACCGGCAACGCCAAGATCGTCGACATCGGCTCGGCTTTCGAGTTGGGCCATCCGCCGGCGCGGCGAACCTGCACGCCCACCTATGCCGCCCCGGAAGTGCTCGAAGGGGGCGAGTGTACGCCGCGGAGCGACCTGGCCAGCCTAGGCTACGTGTTGGTAGAAATGCTCGCCGGGGTACCGGCCTTTGCCGGGCTGACCAGTTTCCGCGACCTGCTCGAGGCCAAGCGGTTCCTGGCGCAGCGACTGCCGCACCTGTTGCCCGAAGAAGTGGTCTGCAACGAGCTGTTGATGTCCTTCTGCCGCGGCCTGGTGGCGCCCGATCCGATGCGGCGATTCCCCAGTGCCGAGGCGGCCGATCTGGTCAAGGAAGGGGCCGCCAGTTTCCATCGCCAACTCATCAAGAGCGACTTGGCCAGCGAGTACGACAACGAGATCCGCGCCTGGCTCGGGGAACTGGGCGAGGAGGAATAGACCGGCCCTTACTGCGGCAGGAGGACGTCGGAAAGCAGATACTTCCGCAACGACTTGACCACGTCGGTGAACTGCACCCGGTCCACGGGCTTGATCAGATAGCTTTCCACGAAGAGTTGCTCGCTCTTGAGGATCTCCCAGTGTTGCTGCGAGGCCGTCAGCACCACCACCGGGATGCGCCGCAGTTGCTTGTCCTCGCGGATTTCCGCCAGCACGTCGCGGCCGTCCTTTTTCGGCAAGTGCAGATCCAATAAGATCACGTCGGGGCGGGGCGCGGAGGCAAAATGCCCCCTGCGGTAGATGAACTCCAACGCCTCTTCGCCGTCGCGCACCAGGCTCACCCGGCAAGGCACCGTCCCCTGCTTGAGGACCTCGATCGTCAGGCCGGCATCCTCCAGATCGTCCTCGATCAAGAGGATCTCCATGGGCCGGCCGATTACCGATTGATTGCGGCTCATGGCGACTGGACCTTCCCGGGCGGCGGCGGTTGAGGCGCGGGCGCGGTTTTGCGCGGGGCATCTTCGGGCTTGATCGCCTCGCGTCCGCCCGTGACACGCGCAAGCCCCAGCCAGACGCGGCCGCCCTGGTCGACCCAAGCGGCCGCCGTGTTGCCCAGCAAGTGGCTGTCGTAAATGTGCGTCTCGGAATTGGGCGTGGTCAGCAGTTGGGCCGCGCCGTTATTGCCCAACAGACAAGAGTCGATCTCGACCTGCGACGCCCCGCCCACGCACAGGCCGTTGCGTCCGTTGCCGCGGCAGGTGACCCCCGTCAGATGCACGTTCCGCGCGCTGTTCAGGGCGCTGACGCCGTCCAGTTGGAAGTCCTGCACGGTCAGATCGGTGATGGCCACGTGATCCACTTGATAGAGCGTGATGCCGCTGGGCAAGGCGGCATAGGTGAGCCGGTAGTCGGCCGGCATCTTCCCCTTTTCCACGCGAAAGAAGAGGTCGCCTTGCACCACGCACCACTGCCGCGGCGCCAGCTTCGGTGCTCGGTCGGCCGTGGCACTAACCGCCACCCGCAGCGCCGGCCGATCATCCAGGAATAACTGTTGCGGTCCCATCCGCGGCGGATGAAAGCGGTACACGCCGCCGCCGGTATGCTGCCACTGATCGACGGGTACCGGCGCCGAGCCGTCCAGCACGGCCCCATTGCCGGCGATCACCAGCGGCTGCAACATCGATCCGCTATGGCGGACACCCACCAGGCTGATGCTCTCGCGATAGGGCTGGCCGGTGTCGGCCAACACGATGTGGTCGCCGCTGACGGCCAGCCGCAGGGCCTTGGCGATGGTCCGTACCGGACCGCTGCGGTCGGCGAGCGGTCGCGGCTGGAGGCCCATCGAGCGGTCATCGCCGGCGGAATTATTCACGAAAATGTCTCGTCCTGCCGCAGGGGCAACCAATGCCACCGTCAGGAGCAGAAAACCACCAACATTCCGCATCGAGCCGATTCCCAGGGGTTTGCAGAACCTAATTGTAATTGTACCATACTTCCAGGGAATGTTCGCAGGGGGAAGGTCTTGGGTCTTGGAACGCGAGCAGGGCACCATTGCGAAATTACATCTGGAAGCGCGACATGATTCGTGAAACACCCCCCCACAAATCCCTAAATCCCTAAATCCCGATGCGCGTGCAAATCAACGGCCAAACCCTCGAACTGCACCAGGGCGACATCACCCAACAGAACGTCGATGCACTGGTCAATGCGGCAAATAGCCGACTCGCGGGCGGTGGCGGCGTGGACGGCGCCATTCACTGTTGCGGTGGGGCTGCCATCATGGCGGAAACCAAGGCGAAATATCCGGTCGGCTGTCCGACCGGTTCGGCCGTCCTCTCGGGGGCCGGCAAACTGCCGGCCCGCTTCGTGATTCATGCGGTCGGCCCGGTCTGGAGCGGTGGACACCGCGGCGAGGCCGAACTGCTGGCCGGCGCCTACCGCCGGGCGCTGGAACTGGCTATTGCCGCGGGGTGCCGCAGCATGGCCCTGCCCGCCCTCAGCGCCGGCGCCTACGGCTATCCCATGGACCAGGCCGCCCGCATCGCCCTGCGCACGGCCCGCGACTTTCTCCAGCAGCAAGGCCAACCGGAGTTGGTCCGTTTCGTACTGTTCGACGCCGGCGCTTATGGGGCCTTCGCCGCGGCCCTGGAAGAATTGGTACCCTAACGACCATGCTCCCTGCCCTCGATACCATCCAGAGTTTTGTCGCCCCCGTGGTAATGATTTCCGCCAACGGGCTGCTGTGCCTGGCGTTCTACAACCGCCTCAGCGCGTTGATGAATCGCAGTCGCACGATCAACAAGGAACGTTTCGATCTGGTCACGCGGCTGGCCGTGATCGCCGATCGCGCCGAGCAGGCCATCGAAGCTGCGCATCTGCGGCGACGAATCGATATTCTCGACGAGTTGGGCCACCGCCTGTTCGACCGCGCCTGGTTGATCCGGGGCACCCTGGTCTGCCTGCTGGTCGCCGTGGTGTGCATGTTGGCCTGCTCGCTGGCCTTGGGCTTGTCGCCACTGGGGGCCGGCCTGGCCTGGGCGGCGTTGGCGCTTTTTGTCGCCGGCGCCGTGGTCATGATGATCGGCGTCGTCATGGCCATCCAGGAACTGCGCATTACCTTGGAGCCGCTGCTGTACGAGCACGAGCAGATGGAGGCGGAATAGAATGAATATCGTGTACGCCACCGACCGGTCCTTCGTTCCCGCTGCCCACGAAAATCCGCAATCGCCCGGGGTGTGGAAAAAGGTCCTCTTGCAGCGGGCCGACCTGCAGGCCGGCAACGTGCAGATGATCAATTGGGCCCGACTGCCGCCGGACAAACACTTCGCCGCCCATTACCATGAGGACATGCAGGAAGTCTTCGTCATTCTCGCCGGCGAGGTGCAGATCCGCGTCGCCGGGCAGACGGCCGTCTTGCGCCGCGGCGACACCATCGTCATCGATGCCCGCGAGGTTCACCAGATGAGCAATGCCGGCCCGGCGGACGCCGAGTACCTGGCGATGGGGATCACCGCCGGTGCGCACGGCCGCACGGTGGTGGTTCCATCAGCGATTCAGCCGGGTTCCGATCGAGGTGCGGATTGAAAACGCCGGATTTCAACGGGGATCGTTTCTCCGCGATAAGGGCCATTTGCCTCGGCCCCTAAGATAACCTGACGAGCAATTTTATCGCCGCCGGAACCGCCGTGGCTTTCCGCCGCAGGCCCGGCCAATAAGCCCTTAGCAGGAGAAGCGCCATCATGGCCCCAAGCCACGACAATCATCCGCACCCCGACGAACTGATGGTGATTACCGGGGCGGGCGGTTTCATCGCCGGCGCGCTGGTGCGCTATTTCCACGAGCACGGCTACACCAGGATTCGCGCCGTAGATAAGAAACCGCTGCCCGCCTGGTATCAGCACGTCCCCGGGGTGGAGAACCTCAGCCTGGACGTCAGCCACGAAGAGAATTGCCATCGCGTCTGCGCGGGGGCCGCGGAAGTCTACAACCTGGCGGCCGACATGGGCGGCATGGGCTTCATCGAGAAATTTCGCATCCAGTGCTTGCGCAGCATCCTCATCAACACCCACATGGTCGAGGCCGCCTACCGCGCCGGCGCCCGCCGCTACTTTTATTCCTCCTCGGCCTGTGCCTACAACACCGATCTGCAAAAAGACCCCCACGTCCGCGCCCTGCGGGAAAGCGACGCCTATCCGGCCATGGCCGAACGCGGCTACGGCTGGGAGAAGCTCGTCTCGGAAATGTTCTGCCAGGAGTACTGGGCCGAGCGCGGCCTGAAGACCTTCATCGCCCGCTTCCACAACGTCTATGGGCCGAACGGCACTTGGGACGGCGGCCGCGAGAAAGCGCCCGCCGCCATCTGCCGCAAAGTGATCGAAGCCAAGGACCAGATCCGCGATTGCATCGACGTGTGGGGAGACGGCAGCCAGACCCGCAGCTTCATGTACATCGACGACTGCACCCTGGGCATCGACCGCATCACGCACTGCGAGGAGTTGATCGCCACGCCCATCAACCTGGGCTCCAACGAGTTGATCTCGATCAACGACCTGGTCGGCATGGCGGAAGAAATCGGCGGCGTGAAGCTGCGGCGGACCTACCAGCTCGACGCCCCCAAGGGGGTCGCCGGCCGCAACAGCGACAACACCATGATCCAGCGCATCCTCCACTGGCAGCCGAGCACCAGCTTCCGCGCCGGCCTGGCAAAGACCTACGCCTGGATCGAGCAACAGTACCACGACCGCAAGGCCGGCAAGCGAACCGTCCGCGACACGATCTGAACGCCGAAGAGGTAGCCACGGATGGACACAGATTGAACACGGATTGAAGACAGAGAAAGCAAAAGGCAAAAGGTCGCGTTCAAGTGATTAAGATCCGTGTCTTATCCGCGTTCATCCGTGGCTGAGGACCCGCGTCAGAATAAGTTGAGCAAATATGGGAAGGCAAACAAGCGTAGCGCCGTTTGCCTTTCCATCTTGCCTGACGGACGTTATCGGCCGCATTCCCTACCGCATGGCCTTTGCCGGCGGTTGGATCGATCAGCCTTTCGTATCGCGGCACAACCCCGCGCCGCCGGGCTCCATGGTGGTCGTGGCCCTGGAGCCCACCTGTTATTTCATGGAACGTGCGGGCATGGCGACCGGCACGCGCGCGGTGGCCATGAAGCTGTGGAACGGCCGCCTGCCCGACCGCGATCCGGCGGAACTGGTCCGGGAACTGTACGCGGCGGAGAACTGCGGCAAGGCGGACCCCTCGGGCTCGCAAGACATGATCGGCTTGATCTACCCGGGGGTCAATCGCCTGGATTTCGATGTCGCCCATGCCGGCGGCATTTTCCCCCGGCACATCGAGTCGAACAACGATCCGCAGGTGGCCCGCTGGCTGGAGCACGTCGTCCACATGGTGCCGGTGGCGCCGCGGCCAGCCGGCTACAACCCCTTGGGAGTGAAAAATCTCGACCAGGGCTGGATTCAGCGTCTTGGCCAATCGGGCAAGGCCTGCTACGACGCCATTGTGGGCCGGGATGTCGCCGCCCTGGGCGCCTCGATGAACCAGTGTATGCAGTGCTGGGAGGCCATCCTGCCGCACGTCGTGCGGCACGCCACGCTCACGGTCGATCTGCCGGGCATCCTGGCCGCCTACCAGTCGCGATATCCCGGCGCGATGTATTCCGGTTGCGGCGGCGGCTATCTCTACGTGGTTTCCGAGACGC
>CAYYBU010000033.1:0-11298 GCA_964469945.1 uncultured Planctomycetaceae bacterium | reverse complement strand
ACCCAGCGGATTTCCTCGGCCAGCCAAGTGGTCGAGCGTTTGGAGCCTTGGACGAGCCGGCCCTTGCCGCCCAGCGAGGCGGGGGCGGCCCGGTCCGACTCCGGCCGCTTTGCCGTGCCCCGGGTCGTCCCACCGCCCGTGATGGCGCCACCCGTGGCGGCGCCGCTGGGCAGCGCCACCGGGGCCACCCCCGGCATGAGCCTGAGCGATACCGTGTCGGATTTTCCCTGCCCCACGGTGCGACCCGACGCCGACAGCGAGGAGAGCGTGAGCGTGATCGTCGAGTCACCGCCGATGTCGTTCTTCCGGCCGCTGTTGGTCTTCATCGTGGCGCCCCTGTTGCTGGTTGCCGCGATGGTGGCCGCCGCCTGGCTGCTGCGAGTGATTTTCTCGTAAGTGCGACGTGTCTGGCACACTCGCAACGGCACACGGAGTGTGCCGGATAAGAGGTTACGGCAGCTGCACTTCATAAATACAACCGTCGCGACTGCCGACGAAAAGCCGTTCGCCCAGCAGGACCGGACCGGTGCCCAACGGACAACCGCTTTCGACTTTGCCCAGTTCCTCGCCGGTTGCCGCCTCCACGCGCCAGATCGCGCCACTCTGCGAGGCGAACAGGTAGTGGTCGCCCGCGTCCCAGGCCCTTCCCACCAGCGGTCCATAGGGCAGATCGACCTGCCAGAGCACGTCGTGTTGGTCGCCCAGACAGAGCAACTGATGCTTGTCGGTGGCCACGAGCAGGTGTTTGCCCATGCCCTGCGGTCCCCAGACGCAGGGGCCGTTCAGCTTGGAACTCTTGCCTTCCGCCAACGATGGCAAGGCGAACCGGCGGAGCGTGTCCGTGGTATCGACCGCATAGGCGGCGCCGCCGGCCACGGCAACTGGCGAGGCGATCGACTTGGCGACTTTCGCCTCGCTGGCCGCAATCAACTGCGGCTTCGCCTGGTCGGCCGTGCTGATCTCCAAACGGTACAACCGCTTGTCGCCATCGGAAAGCACGGCGTCTTTCTCGCCCACGGCCGCCGGCACGCGCCACGTCCATGCCAGGGCGGTCTTCAATTCCGGCTCGAACGGCTCCGCCATGTTCCCCATCGACTGCGGGTCCAATAGATAGACCTGTCCGTTACTGCACGGCGCTAACAACCCGCCGGACAGCGCGATCGGCGCACAGGCCATCGTGCCGCTAGGGACCATGAGCGAACGGAACCGCGGCGGCTGCTCCTGCGGATCGAACAAAATGATCTCGCTGGACTCCGCGCCGCTGGTCATGGCGAACATGCCGCCGCTGAGCGGAATCACGCTGCGGATCGGCCGCAATAATTTGCCGGCGGGAATGACCAATGCCGGCTGATCGGCGATCGTCTCGCCCCGCAGACCGGCGGCGTCAAGGCGAAACATGGCGCCCATGGCCGTCAGTGCGGTAATCTTCCCCTCGGCCACCGTCGGCAACGGTTCGCTTGGCAGCGGCACCGCCACGCGCGTCTGCCAGGCGAGCTCCTGGGCGTCGACGTCCAAGGCCGAAACCAACACGCCCGGCAGATTGGCCGTCCGCCGCACGTCGAGCACGGTGCGGCCGAGCAGGATGGGCGGTTGCAGGAAGAGCGAACCCTGCTGGGCGATCATCGTCGGCACCAGCCGACCCTCGGCAGCGCGAATTTCATACTCGGCCAATTCGATGTCGGCGATCCAGAAATGGTCTCCTTGCAGCACGACATAGTGGCGGAGGTTCTCGATACCGCCCCGCGCGGTCTCGGCAACGGACCGCGCGATTTGGGCGATGGTCCGCAGCGGCGCCGCTCGCTGCCCGGCGTCGAGTTCGCAGACGCTGGGCCCTCCCTGGTCGGTTACGACCAAGAGGCGGCGATTTTGGGCCGCCATGGGGTTGCTGACGTGTCCCTTCATGGCGAGTGGCTGCACGGGCTTGAGGATCGGGTCGGCCGGGTCCATCTTGGCGGTTTGGATGGCCAGTGCCCGCAAGGTGAAGTCGCTGGCTCCGTGGTTTTCGGCCACGACCAGGAAATCGCCGGCCACCACGGGCGGCACGGCGATGGCCCCCGCCTCGTGGCCGAGGTACAACACCTGCCGGCAACGCCCGTCGGCCAGCGAAAGGACGTAGAGATTGGACTTCTCGGCCACCTGAAAGACCAGCCCGCGCTGGGGATCATAGGCCGGGGCCACGTGTAGCTTCTGCGGCAATTGCACGTAGGCCGCCGAGTTGCCCGTCGCGACATCGATCACCAGCAGCCGTCCGCTCCGCGTGGCCACCAGCACGCGTTTGCCGGCGATTACCGGCGGACCGTCGAAGGGTTCGCCGACGGCGTACCGCCAAACGACCTGTCCGCTGGTGGCTGCCAGCCGCCACACTTCCTGGCGCGCCGCGTCGGCCAGCAACACGTCGCTGCCCGGCTCGGTCGAGATGGGCTGCGGCGGGAAGATCGTTGGCCGCACGGCGGGGTCGGCGCCCACCCATCGCCGCCAGCGCACCTTGCCCGACGCCGCATCCAGACCGTAGGCCGCACCACCGGCCAAGGCGACGACGCCATGCCCCTGGGCATCGGCACGCTGGCCGCTCTTGCTCTGCACGACCAAGGCGACGGCCGCCACCACGCCGGGAGTCTCCGGGGCCGCCTGCGCCGCTTGCACATGGGGCACCACCTTGACGATCGCCTGCTGCGCCTGCGACACGGCCGCCATCGCCTTCCCCAATCGCTCGTTGTCGGCCAAATCCGGATACTGCTTCACCAGCTCGGCACAAGTCGCGTAGGCCTGGGCCAAGTCGCCTTTGGTGACCGCATCGGCCATGGCCGTCACCGCGGCGTCCAACTCGCTGTTGCGGCCGACGTCCTGCTCGCTGGCCGACAAGAGGGCCGTAACCTCGGCCACTTTCTCCGTGGGCCGCTCACTGACGGGAATGTAATGTTCCATCAGCCCCAAGGCCGCCCGGGCTTGCTGGCCTAACGCCTGGTCGGGATACTGGCGGATCTGCTTGCTCAGCTCAGCGGCGATGTTCGCCAGCATCAAGGCCAGCTCTTTGTGCGATTCCTTGAAGGCGTCTTCGCGTTCGATTTTCGGCACCACCGCTTGGGCGACTTTCAAGGCCGCCAGCGCGCCGCCGCTCCCCTGCGAAGCCGCGGCGATCTGCGCCAACGCCAGGCGAACCTTTGCTGGACTCAGCCGCCGATCCTGCGCGAAGCGAGTCACGAACGATGCGTATTGTTTGACGGCCTCGGCGAACTTTCCCGCCTCGTAAGCGTCCTGCCCGGCACGGAGCGTCTGGTCGGCACTCAGGGGCAGCAGGTAGGAAACCAACACCATGCCGCCGACGATCAGCAGCACGGCCGTCCCCCAAGCGATCACCATCAGCTTGACCTGCTTGGGATCGACGGGCTTGACTACGACCGTTTTTTTGGGCTTTCGCTTGAGGAATCCCTTGATGTTCTTGAGGTTTTTGAGGAACCGCCGCCAGCCCTTCTTCTTGGTGCGCGGCGGCCCCAATGGCATGCCGCCGGCCGCGCCGCCCACCGTGGGGTCGGCCATGAGCCGCTCCAAGGAACCTTTGGTCGAGGTCCCTTTCGCGCCGCCCTCCAACGCCTTGAGTTCCGCTTCCAGCAGCGAGGTGACGTCAGGCTGCTGGCCGGGGGAGGCCGCCGGCGGTTTCGCCCCGGTACTCGATACACGAGCAGGGCCAGTGGCACCCGCGCCGGCAGAGCCAGTGGCCCCCGGCTTGATTGTGGGCTCGTCTTCCAAGGGGGCCAAGGTTAGTTCGTCTTCCGCGGGCGAAATCGGCTCCTTGGCGGCCGGCTCTTCCGCGGTGTCGGCGGCCGCCAGCAGCCGCTTCGCCAAGGCGGGCGTCAGGTAGCCTTGCTTGATAAGCTCGTTCGCCACGGCCTCGACGCTGGGCGCCTTTTCCGCCTGGGCAAGCTGGCGGCGCAGTCGCTCGATCAACTCGGCCGGCACGAGGTCCTTTTCGTGAAGGATGGTGAGAAACCGTTCGGCGGAAATCATGCGATCTCGGCGACTCGTGAGCAAAGACAGCCAACTTCGGCTGGCCAGCCCCCGATGATAATGCCTTCCGGGCGGGTCGTCAAGCAGCCATTTTTCGGCTCGAACGCCCGGCTTTTCGGGCAAAGCCTTGTCCGAAGACATGGACCTGACCCCTTCGCGGCAGAAAGATCGAAATTTGCTGACAAAAGGTCTTTGGAAGCGGTTCTCTACTAAAATCCGGGGCCATCCACACCTTTCATGACGATATTCGCATAGTATAATCAGCAGTGTAGGGGCGGTTCCTATGACTCGGGCGGCATCGTGCGGTTGGACGGCTGAACATGGCTGAACTTGGCGTCAATATCGACCACGTGGCGACCCTTCGGCAGGCGCGCCGCACCTACGAGCCCGATCCGGTCTGGGCCGCGGTCCTGGCGCAGTTGGCCGGGGCCGACGGCATCACCGTTCACCTCCGCGAGGATCGTCGGCACATTCAAGAGCGCGACGTGCGGGTCCTCCGCGAAACGGTTACGGTCAAGTTGAACTTGGACATGGCCTGTGACCAACAAGTCCTGGACATCGCTTGCCAGGTCAAGCCGGACCAGGCCACGCTGGTTACGGAACGCCGTGAAGAGGTTACGACCGAAGGCGGACTGGACATCCTTTCCCAACGCGACCGCGTGGCCACGGTCGTCGCTTGCCTTCAGCAAGCGGGTATTGCCGTGAGCCTGTTTCTCGATCCCGATTTGCGACAGATCGATGTGGCCGCCGAACTGCACGCCGACGCCGTCGAGTTGCACACGGGCCAATACGCCTTGGCCGGCCGCGGGGCCGCCCAGGCCAAGCAATTGTTGATTTTGCAAAAAGCAGCCCGCCGCGTTTGCCAGGCGAAAATGGCGTTGCACGCCGGCCACGGCCTGACCTACCAGAACGTCCGCCCCGTCGCCACTATCGAGGGGATGCACGAGCTCAACATCGGCCATAGCATCGTCGCTCGGGCGGTGATGGTGGGCCTCGAACAGGCGATCCACGAGATGAAGTATCTCGTCGTCTGACGCTTGCGGAGCGGCGGTCGAGACCCTATCATAGGCGGTTTCCCCGCCTTGCCGTCCCGAGAATTTCGGTATTCGAGAAGGAATCCCATGCCCACCCGAAGTGAAGATTTTGCCGGCCTGACCGTGGCCATGATTACCCCCTTCCGCGATGGCCAGGTCGACATCGAGGCTTTGCAGCGGAATGTCGAGTTCCAGGTCGAGGCCGGGACGACTTGTCTCTGCCCGGTGGGGACCACGGGAGAATGCCCCACGCTATCGCATCCGGAGCATGAGCGGGTGATCGCGGCGGTGGTCGAGGCGGCGGCTGGGCGGATCAAGGTGATGGCGGGGAGCGGTTCCAATAGCACCGAGGAGGCCCTGCGGCTTACGCGCTGGGCGGCCAGAAGCGGGGCCGATGCCGCCTTGGTGGTCGCCCCCTACTACAATAAGCCCACCCAAGAGGGCTTCTATCAGCACTTCAAGGCGCTGGCCCAGGCCGTCGAGATCCCCATTTGCGTGTATAACATTCCCGGCCGCACCGGCAAGAACATCGAGCCGGACACGATTGCGCGGATGGCCGAACTGCCCAATATCACCATGGTCAAGGAGGCCACCGGCTCGTTGGATCAGGCCTCGCAGATCTTGGCCACCACCGATTTGACGCTCCTCAGCGGCGACGACAGCCTGACGTTGCCGCTGCTGTCGATCGGCGCCCGGGGGGTGGTTTCCGTGGTGGGCAATATTGTCCCGGCAGACGTGGTGGCCATGCTCGGCGCCTTCGAGCGGGGGCAACTCGAAGAGGCCCGTCGTTGGCACTTCCGCCTCTTCCCCCTCTGCCGCGATATGTTGGGACTGTCGACCAATCCGATCCCGATCAAAGCGGCCATGCAGATGCTGGGGCGCGACACGGGCGAACTGCGTATGCCCTTGACGCGGCTCACGCCCGCCGAAGAGGCCAAACTGCACCGTACGCTCGCCAGCTACGGGCTGTCCACCCCTCCTTGAATCCGCGCGCAACGTCTGCCATATTTCATGAATCCGGCTTTGGGAAGAACAAACCGCGCCTCGATCGTGGGCGACACGATCCGCAGCACACGGGAGATGGGTTTCCATGTTTTCTGAATTCCGCCAAACGGCCAAAGAAATCTTCGACGCTGCCGCCCGGGAAGGCCGGCTGATTCGCAATCCGGACAACGAGCGGTTGCGGTCCCTGGCAATGGAGGAAGCCGGGATCATCCAGAGCAAGTACTGTAATCTGGTGGTCGAATCGGAGCCCAAGTCCCGCGCCGCCATGATGACCAAGAACAACGTCGACGATGCCTTCGGCGACGCCGAGTGCCGCCTGCTTCAGGAAGCGCGGCAGCGGCTGGCCAAAGAAGAGTTGGTCAGCATCGAGGTCGAGGTCGGCGACGGCAGCGAGGGGATCACCGCGCGGCTGATCGTGCCGCGGACCTTCTCGCACCTGGCCTACGGCGGCGCCAAGCTGTTCAAGACCACCGTGACCGACAGCCCGACCTACCAGGTCGTCATGTTCTTCGACGAGCAGTACGAGCAGAACAAGGCCAAGACGCTGCCGAAGAAGGACATTACCATTCGCCTGGCGCATTCGCCCGACGGCCACATGGTGAAGTTCGCCCGCAACACCAACTACTTCGGCGAATGGAAAAAGGGTGTGTTTGCCGGCGAGGACTACCGAGCCAAGCTCAAGGGCAACGCCATCTTCCTGCACGCCGGCTGCCGCAAGGACTCGCTGGAGACTGCGCACGGCCCCTATATGACCAGCTATTCGCTGTTCGTGGCCCTCAGTGCCAACGGCAAGACCAGCACCACCTGTAAAGTGCTGGCACGCAAGGGCCGCGAGCGATCTTGGCTCATCCAGGACGACGGCGGCACGTTGCATCGCGACGGCACCTTCCGCGGTTTCGAGGCGGGTGGACTGTTCATCAAGACCGACGGCCTCAACCCGGGCGAGCAGGTCGAGTCGTACTATGCGTGTCTGAAGCGGCAGACCTTCCTGGAAAACGTCTGCGTTGGCGGCGACGGGGCCTTCGATTTCTACAACATGGATTTGACCAGCAACGGCCGCGCGGTGGTCGAACGCCGCGATTTCATGCACGCCGGCGACGACATCAACGCCCCGCAGGTCAATAACCTCTTCATCATCACCCGCGGCAGCCTGATCCCGGCCATTGCCAAGTTGACCCACGAGCAGGCGGCCGCCTTCATGGTGCTGGGCCAATCGCAGGAGTCCTCGGCCGGCGATCCCACCAAGGCCGGGACCCTCAAGAACGAGTTCTTCTACGATCCGTTCATCGCCGGCGACCGGGCCGAGCACGCCAACCTGTTCTACGACATCCTCAAGACCAACAATCATATCCGTTGCTATCTGCTCAATACGGGCTGGGTGGGCGAGGGAGAACACTTCCGCGACATCAACCTGGGCGACACCATGGGCATTCTCGACTCCGTCTTGCGCGGCGGTTTGGAAGACTGGATGCCCTCGGAAGGGACCGGCCTGCTGGTGCCCCGCGCGGTACGGGCCATCGATTCGATTCTCTTGCACCCCGCCAAGCTTTACGGCATGGCGGAGTTCGCCAGCAGGCAGAAGGCGCTCGACCAGCAGCGGGCCGAGTTCGTCGGCTGCTATTCGGGGCTGCATCCGGACATCAAAGCGGTCTTTCCGGGCTAGGCCACGCGTCAGAAATAAAATTGTTCAACTTATGCGGACGCGGGGCCTTAGTTTCATGCTCAGCGGCCGACGGGATGGTTTGACGGATCGCGTATACTTCACTGTGTTCCCTTCCGTCATACAAGAGAGGCCCTGACATGGTATTTTCGTTGAAGTACGGCTGCTGGCTGCTGGGTGTGGGCATGGTGTTGTGGTTGGCCCGGCCGTTAGCAGCCCAGGAAACGCCGCCGCCGCGGGCGGCCGCGGCGGCCGATGCGTTTGCCGTTCCCGACGGCACGCCCGACGAGTTGCTCAATTACATCGCGATCCTCGAACACCAGCGTCCAACCGCGGAAACGCCGCAAGCGCTCGCCGAGTTCCGTACCAAGTTGTTCCACGCGCTCTGGAAGGCGACGGCGAAAATACTCGCCGGCCGGCCGAATACCGCGCAATTGCAGGACGCGGTCCGCTATCAGTTGATCGCACTGCAAGCGCTCGATCGCATGGGCGATGCCAAAGCCGGCAAGGCGCTGGCGGCCTTTCCCACCGCCGCGCTGGAGAAGGCCGGCCTCGCCGACCTGGTTCGCATGGTGCATGTCGTGCAGTTGCAAGCGCCTTTACACCGGAAAGCGAGCCGCGAAGAGTTCGCCAAGGCGCTCCGTGGGATCGAGAAATTTTTGCGCGAGACGCCGCTGGATGAAGACGCCGCCCGCCTGGCCACGGACACCGTGACTGCCCTCGAAGAGTGCGACTACGCCGACCTGGCGGTCCGCACTTGCCTGGACTTCAGCAAACTCTTCGCCGCCAGCCAGGATGAAGAGTTGGCCACTTTGGGAGCCACCTTCGAGGGTGCCGCCCGGCGGTTGGGGCTCGTGGGCCGCGGCATCGTGTTGACCGGCAGCACTCCCGACGGCGCACTGCTGAACTGGAAGAAGTACAAAGGCAAAGTCGTGCTCATCGACTTTTGGACGACCTGGTGTGGGCCGTGCCGGGAGGAACTGGCGAACATCGAGAAGAATTACGCCGCCTATCACAGCCGCGGCTTCGACGTGGTGAGCGTCAGCCTGGACAAGGATCGCGAGGCCCTGACCCAGTTTTTGGAAGAGCACAAGGAGCCCTGGACCGTGCTGCTGGACGACTACGACGCCCGGGGGACCAGCAAATCCTTGAGCACCTATTATGGCATTATCGGCATCCCTGCGGTCATTTTGGTCGGCGCCGACGGCAAGGTCGTTTCGCTTCGCTCCCGCGGCGAGCAGCTCGGCAAGGATCTGGAAAGACTGCTCGGTCCCGCCGCGCCCCAGGCGGAAAGGCGCAGGCGGGGCTAAAGCGCTTGCACGGGGGGAAACCGTCGGCCATAATGTGGGGACTGTCCCAATTTTTGTGGCAGGAGGCCACGAAAATGAGACTGTCCCCTTCGGTCGCACGTGAACGGTTACTGGAAAAGAAATCCCCAGGACCCATAGGGAGCCTCTCATGCTGACGCATCGTCTCACCCCACGTGGTTTTGTTCAAGGTGCGGCCGCCGCCGCAGTCGCCGCTCCCTACGTGATTACGTCCGCGGCCCTTGGCAATGCCGAAAAACCCCCGGCCAGCGAGCGCGTCGCGCTCGGCCACATCGGCGTGGGCAATCAAGGCGGAACGCTCTTCCACTGTTTCCAAAATTGCCACGGCGTGCAGAGCGTGGCGGTCGCCGACGCCTACAAAGATCGCCGCGAGGCCTATGCCAGGGCCTGCGGCGGCAAGCCCTATGCCGATTTCCGCGACCTCTTGGCCCGCAACGACATCGACGGCGTCGTCATCGCCACTCCCGATCACTGGCACGTCGCTATTGCCAACGCGGCGGCGCGGGCCAAGAAGGACGCCTACGTGGAAAAGCCCTTGGGCCTGACGCTCGCGCAAGACCTGGCCTGCCGCAAGGTATTTCAGGAAAACCAGCGCGTGTTCCAATACGGTACCATGCAGCGCAGTTCCGATCATTGCCGCTTGGGGTGCGAACTGGTTCGCAGCGGGCGGATCGGCAAGGTCCACGCGATCGAGGTCGTCGCTCCCAACGGCGGCGCCGGCGGTTCGACCAGGGAAGCCCCCATTCCTTCGACCCTCGATTACGACACCTGGCTAGGTCCGGCCCCGAGGTCGCCGTTTACCAACAGTCGCTGCAATCCGCCCGGCACGTATTGGATCTATGACTACTCGATCGGCTACCTGGCCGGTTGGGGCGCCCATCCGCTGGATATCATGGTTTGGGGCAGCGACGCCGACCTGGCCGGGCCCATGGTCTTCGAGGGGACGGGCGACATTCCCACCAAGGGCCTCTACAACACGGTCTACAACTGGGACGTCAAGGTGCGGATGGCCGACGGGGTCGAAATGACCTTCAAGGCCGGTGGCGACTTGACCAAGTTCATCGGCCCGGACGGCTGGGTGGCCGTCTCACGCTACGGCATCGACGCCCAGCCGAAGTCGTTGTTGAAGTCGGTCCTCGGCCCCAAGGACGTCCATTTGCTCAAGAGCGAGAATCACTACCAGAACTACGTCGATGCCATCAAGTCGCGCGGTCCCACGGTCAGCCCTTTGGCCGATGCCGTGCGGTCCGACATCATCAGCCAGATCAGCGACATCGCCGTGCGCACGAAGCGGAAGATCACCTGGGATCCGAAGCGGGAAGTCATCGTCGGCGACGACGAAGCGGCCAAGATGCTCACGCGCCCCATGCGTCCGCCGTGGACGATTTAGTAAGTGCCGCTATCAACAGGGGATACAACATGGACCGCCGCTCGTTTTGTCTGGCCCTGCTCGTTGCCGCTTCCGCAATGGGCGTCGCGCCCGGCTTGCCCAGCAGCGCCGCGGCTAGCGAAGAAGACTGCGTCAAGCAAATCCGTGCGGGCCGGCCAGCGCCCGGCGTCGATGCGAAACTGGTCGCCGCCGTCCGCCGCGTGGACGAGGTGCGCGGTCAGTTCGAGTTCAGTCCCGACGGCGAGTTGATCGGCGTCGATCTGGCCAGTGGCCGCATCTCCGTGACCGATGCCGACGTCGATTTGCTGACGGCCATGCCCCATTTGCGGAAGTTGCGGCTCAACGGCGCGGAAATCACCAATGCGGGCGTCGCGCGGCTTCGCCGCATGACCGGCCTGGTCGAGTTGGCGCTGCAAAATTCGCGAATCGACGACGAGGGGCTCCGCCAACTTGCCCCGTTGCGGAAGTTGAGATCGCTCAACCTGCAACGCACGATCAACTTGACCGACGACGGACTGCAGCACCTGAAGAACTTTCCCGACCTGGTGTATCTCTCCTTGCTGGACAACAACATCAGCGATCAGGGCATCGGCCAGATCCAGGGTCTTACCAAGCTGAAGCTGCTCGACCTGCGCGGCTGCGTCGATCTGACCGACAAGGGTTTGTCGCGACTTCTCACGCTCAAGAGTCTCAAGGCCCTGAAGTTGCGCGGCCCGGCCATCACGGACGCCAGCATGGCCGTGCTGAAGAACTTCGCCAAGCTGAGCAGCCTGGACATCGAAGACTGCGGCGTGACCGATGCCGGCCTGGCCGAGGTGGCCAGGCTGCCGATCGACTACCTGACCATTTTCCGCTGCTACAGCATCTCCGACGACG
>CAYYBU010000032.1:0-11371 GCA_964469945.1 uncultured Planctomycetaceae bacterium | reverse complement strand
CCGTCTTGAAGGATCCGCAGCAGGCGGACTTGGGCGGCCAGCGGCAATTCGCCCAACTCGTCCAGCAACAGCGTGCCGCCATCGGCGCGCTCGAACCAGCCTTTGCGCATCTCCACGGCCCCGGTGAAGGCGCCCTTCTCGTGACCGAACAACTGCGAGTCGATCAGTTCCTGGGGAATGGCGCCGCAATTGACGCGGATGAACGGGCCGCTGGCGCGCGACGAGCGGGTGTGGATCGCGCGGGCCACCAACTCCTTGCCCGAACCGGTCTCACCGAAGATCAGCACCGGCACGTCGCTGCGCGACACCAGTTCGACGCGCTCCATCACGGCGTGCAGGCCCGATTCGGCGCCGACGATAGTATCGCCCAGCTTGTTGCGTCCCAAGCGGTTCAGCAGCGAGCGCTTGTCGGCCTCGGCCGCCTCGCGGAGGGCCGTCATCTCGCTGAGGCGATGATGATTGTCCAGGGCGATGGAAAACGGCTCCAGCAGCACTTGCACCAACTCGACATGCCGCGGCTCGAAGTCGCATCCCGGCGGGGCAATCAACACCAGCACCGCGGCGCGGCCGCTTTGCAGTTGCAACGGACCGGCCAGCACGTCGGCGGTGGTCTCCGCCGGCACGATTGCTGCCAACTCGCCGCCGCCGCTCTTGCCGTGGCTGACGCGGCCCAGTTTGCACCAGGCCAGCAGCAACTCCATCTGGGCGGCCGTGCATTCGCTGCGGGCCTCGATGGGCATGGCGGACGACGTCCCCGGCCCCTGGGCAATCGTCTCCAGGCAGCACCGCGACGGGTCGATCTGCCGCACCTGGATTTGGGCGATCGACACATGCGCGGCCAGCAGCGTGGCAATGGTGTCGGTCGATTGCCCAATCTCGATGTGCCGGCACGCTTCTCGCCACACGTCGAGCAACACGCTACGGAATTCTTGCACGGGCATTCTCCTCGGAGCGGCTGAAAAATAACTCCTGGCTTCGGGGCCCGGGTTGCTTCGCAGTCGATCTTCCAGCATAGAAGACGGAATGCTAGCATATTTAACGGCCATCGTCTACCTCCATCCAGCATAGGCAACGGATACATCACATTGCATGTGTGCTATTTTCCATAAAGAGCGCATAATGGCAAAATTACGCATAATCCGGAGTTTGGCATTCAGCTTGCTCAAAAGGGCATCCGACAAGACTCAGTAGCTCCTTGACTCAATACATCACCTTGCTTATTATAAAGATAATGTTTCGACAATGCAAGTGGACTTTATCGGTTTTTGTTTCTCTGGCCGCTATCTTTCCCTTGACCGGGTGCGGCGGCTCCAGCGGCAAGGATGCCCCGGTGGAACTGTTGAATGTCTCCTATGACCCAACGCGGGAGTTGTACAAGGAGTACAATGAGGCGTTCGCCAAGCACTGGAAAGAAACCACCGGCCAAACGTTGACGTTGCGCGCCTCGCACGGCGGCTCGGGCAAGCAGGCCCGGTCGGTGATCGAGGGTTTGGAGGCATCCGTGGTGACCCTGGCGTTGGCCTACGACATCGATGCAATCCACGAGAAGGCGGACCTGCTGCCGGCCGACTGGCAGGGGCGGCTTCCGCACCACAGCGCCCCGTACACGTCAACCATCGTCTTCGTGGTGCGAAAGGGCAATCCCAAGGAGCTTCACGACTGGCCCGACCTGGTCAAAGCCGGTGTCGAGGTGATTACGCCGCATCCGAAGACCTCCGGCGGGGCGCGGTGGAACTATTTGGCGGCGTGGGGCTACGTGCTACAGCGGGAATTGGGCGATCTGAAGCTCCTCGGCGACGCCAAGCAGGCCACCGCCGTGGCCAAGGCGCAGGCGAAAGCCAAGGCGTTCGTCAAGGAATTGTACGAGCATGTCCGCGTGCTCGATTCGGGCGCCCGCGGGGCCACGATCACCTTTGCCAAGAACAACCGCGGCGACGTGCTCTTGGCCTGGGAGAACGAGGCCTTCCTGGCGGTCAACGAATGGGGGCCCGACAAATTGGACATCGTCGTCCCTTCGGTGAGCATTCTCGCCGAGCCGCCCGTGGCGCTGGTCGACAAAGTGGCCGACAAGCTGGGCACGCGCAGCGTGGCCGAGGCCTACCTGAAATACCTCTATTCGCCCCAGGGGCAGGCGATCGTGGCCAAGAACTACTATCGCCCGATCGATCTCAAGGCCACGCCGGCCGGTTGGCTGAAGCCGGTGAAGTTGTTTACCGTCGACGAGGCGTTCGGCGGTTGGCAGAAGGCGCAGAAGGAACATTTTAACGACGGCGGAACGTTCGACGAGATTTCCAAGCGTTAAGTAGCAGGCACACGCCGTGTGCCGTCCGCCCGTCACGGCACACGGCGTGTGCCTACTATAGTTCGGAAGGGAACCATGCGGTTGCAACTCAAACGGCGCAGCGTCTTGCCCGGCTTCGGCCTGACGATGGGTTTCACGCTCATGTATCTGAGCCTGATCGTGCTCATTCCCTTGGGCGCCTTGCTGTTGAAATCGACGACGATGCACTGGAGCGATTTTTGGCGGGCGGCCACCGATCCCCAGGTGGTGGCTTCCTATAAGCTCAGCTTCGGGGCCTCGCTCGTGGCCGCCGTGGTGAACGTCGTCTTCGGTTTCGTGGTCGCCTGGGTGCTGGTGCGCTACTCGTTTCCCGGCAAGCGGTTCGTCGACGCCATCGTGGATCTGCCCTTTGCCCTGCCCACGGCCGTGTCGGGGATCGTGCTTACGTCGCTGTACAGCAGCGACGGCTGGATCGGCCGCTGGCTGACGCCGTTGGGAATCGAGGTGGCCTACACGCGGCTGGGCGTGGTGGTGGCGTTGACTTTCATCGGTCTGCCCTTCGTGGTCCGCACGCTGCAACCGGCCCTGGAGGACATGGACCCGGAGATCGAGGAGGCGGCCGCCAGCCTGGGCGCCGGACGCCTGGCGGCCTTCCGCCGCGTCATCCTGCCCAGCGTGCTGCCGGCGCTGTTGGCCGGTTTCGCGCTGGCGTTCGCCCGCGGACTGGGCGAATACGGTTCCGTGGTGTTCATTGCCGGCAATCGGCGCATGGAGACCGAGATCGCGCCGTTTCTGATCGTCAACAAGCTCGACAACCTCGATTACGCCGGGGCCACCGCCATCGGCGTCGTCATGCTGGCGGCGTCGTTCGTGTTGCTGTTGTTGATCAACCTCTTGCAATGGTGGAGCCGGCGTTATGCGTGAGTTGGCCACGACGGCAACCCTGCCGATGATTTCCGCGGCGCCGCAGCCGCAGCCGCGATCGACCACCACCGAGCCGCCGTGGGTCCGCGGGCTGTTGATCGGCACGGCGCTGGTGTTCCTGGGGTTGTTCTTGTTCGTGCCCTTGGTGGCCGTGTTCTGGCAGGCATTCGAGAAGGGGATCGGCCCCTACTTTTCGGCCCTGAGCAGCCCCGACACGCTGGCTTCGATCCGCTTGACGGTGGTGACGGCCGCCGTGTGCGTGCCGCTGGGGATCGTCTTCGGCATTGCCGCGGCCTGGACGGTGTGCAAGTTCAAGTTCATGGGCAAGCATCTGCTGATCACGCTGATCGATTTGCCTTTCTCCGTGTCGCCGGTCATCGCCGGCTTGATTTTCGTGTTGTTGTTCGGCTGGCGCGCCGGCCTGTTGGGCCCCTGGCTGGAGGCGCACGATATCCGTATCGTGTTCGCCGTGCCGGGGATCATCCTGGCCACGCTGTTCGTCACCTTTCCCTTCGTCGCCCGCGAACTGATCCCGCTCATGCAGGCCCAGGGGACGGAAGAGGAGGAAGCCGCCCGCGTGTTGGGGGCCAGCGGCCTGCACATTTTTTGGCGCGTGACGTTGCCCAACATCAAGTGGGGGCTGCTCTACGGCATCATCCTGTGCAATGCCCGGGCGATGGGCGAGTTCGGCGCCGTCTCGGTGGTTTCGGGCAAGATTCGCGGCTTGACCAACACGATGCCTTTGCACATCGAAGTGCTTTCCCAGGAGGACTTTACGGCCAGTTTTGCCGTGGCCTCGCTGCTGGCCATGTTGGCCCTGGTGACCTTGGTGGTAAAATCAGTGGTGGAATGGCAGGTTGCGCGGCAACTGGCCCGCGCCGAATTCGAATCGAAAGCGACCGCCGGAAACGGCTGAGCGAACGAGGGCGACCATGAGTATCGAAGTCGAGCGGATCAGCAAGAGCTTCGGCGATTTCGTGGCCCTGAAGGACGTCAGCCTTACGGTGGCCACCGGCGAACTGGTCGCGCTGCTGGGGCCTTCCGGTTCCGGCAAGACCACGCTGTTGCGCATCATCGCCGGCCTGGAACAGCCCGACCCGGGCAGCGGGCCCATCCTCTTCCAACGCGAGAACGTCGCCGACCGCGACGTCACCAATCGCCACGTCGGTTTCGTCTTTCAGCACTACGCCTTGTTTCGTCACATGACGGTCTTCGAGAACGTAGCGTTCGGACTGCGCGTCCGGCCGCGAAAGCAGCGGCCGGCGCGCTCTCTGATTACCTATAAGGTCATGCGGCTGCTGAAGCTCGTGCAGTTGGAGGTTTATGCCAATCGCTATCCCAACCAGCTTTCCGGCGGGCAGCGGCAGCGCGTGGCGTTGGCCCGCGCGCTGGCCATCGAGCCGCAGGTGCTGCTGTTGGACGAGCCCTTCGGGGCGCTGGACGCGCAGGTTCGCCAGGAGTTGCGGCAATGGCTGCGGCGGCTGCACGACGAGATTCATCTGACCAGCGTCTTCGTGACCCACGACCAGGACGAGGCCCTGGAACTGGCCGACCGCGTGCTGGTGATGAACCGCGGGCAGATCGAGCAGATCGGCACGCCCGACGAGGTCTTCCATCATCCGCGCACGGAGTTCGTGGTCAAATTTCTCGGCCAGGTGAATCCGTTCCACGGCCGGCTGGAGAACGGCAAGGTTCATTTTGCCACGGTGTCGCTGGACGCGCCCGAGCACGCCAGTTCGCCGAGCCGGCCGGTGCGGGTGTGCGTCCGTCCGCACGATTTCGACGTTGCCACGCATCGCAACGGCCATCCCTGTTTCCGCGCCGTGGTGACGCGCATCCATTCCGCCGGCCCGAACGTGCGTTTGGAGATGCTGGCCGAATCGGGCGAGCACCTGCACGCCGAACTGACCCAGGAGCGCTATCGCGCTTTGGGCATCAGCACCGACAGCCAGGTCTTCGTGACGCCCCGCGAGGTCAAGGTCTTTTCCAACGAAGGATAGAGCATCAGGGCACGCGCCGAACTTGTGAATTTTTATAGTTGGGCCAGCAGCGCAGCCAGGGCCTGCTCGTAGTGCCGCCATCGTCCCACCGAAGTGCCGAAGACCGGCCGCCGCACCTGAATGGCGCTGGCCGTACTGACCGGCCGCTGCGTGCGGTGGAATTCCAGACAGCTTGGCTGCCACGTCAGGCCGCACCAGGCCACCAGCTTTCGCGCCACGCCTTCCAGATCGGCCACCGTCTCCTCATAGTCCACTTCCAACAGGGGCGTCGGCAAGACCTGCCGCCAGTGCTCCATTATCCGTTGGTACGCGTGAAATCGCGAGGCCAGGTGCTGCCGGTCGTTGGCCCAGCGAACCTCACGGAAATGCGTCATCCAGCAGGAGACGACCACGTCGCGCAGATCGCGGCGGCAATGAAGCAACTTCGCCCGCGGAAACAGGCTCGCCAACAGGCCCAGGTACAAGTAGTTGTCCGGCATCTTGTCCACGATGCGAAGCGCTGTGCGACTCAGGGCGCGAAGTTTCTCCAGGTGCCGCGCAGCGAGCTGGCGGGCCGTCGGGCGGTCCAACCGGCCAAGGCCCTCGATGAAGTCGGCGCCTTGTCCGCCGAGCGCGGCCGTGGTCTCGGGGACCAGTTTGAGCTCTCCGGCGCCGAAGACTTGCGAGTGGCTGGCCAGGATCTGTTCGATGAGCGTCGTGCCGGATCGCGGCAACCCCACGATGAACACCGGCAGTTCGCTTTCCAAGCCGAAGCCTTGGACCCGCGCAAAGAAATCCGGCGTGCAGACCGCGATCATGCGGGCGATGAGCGACTCGTACGCATTCGGGTCATATTGTTGGCCATGCTTGTGGCACTCGGCCAGTTGCAACGCATTGCCCCGCTCGAGGTGCGCGGCGGCCTCGGCATACGCGCCCCGCGCGTCGAGGACTTGGGCCAGGCCGAAGTGCAACAACAATCGTTGCGCGTCCGGCAACGCCGCTTCCTCCAGCAAGCGGCGCTGCGCGGCCAGATCGCTGTCGGGAAGTTGGCCGCCCAGGAGGTTCGCCAACTTGTAATGCGCGGAGGCGAAGCGGGGATTGTGTCGCAAGGCGGTGCGGAAGGAGGCTTCCGCGCCCGGAAAATCGCCGCTCTCCGCCAAAGCACTCCCCAGGTTGCCGTGCGCCTCGGCGCAGTCGGGCTTCAGTTCCACGGCCCGGCGACAGCAGGCGGCCGCTTCGTCCAACTTGCCCTGGTCCTTGAGGGCAACGCCCAAGTTGTTGTGGGCCTCGGCGAAGTCGGGCTGTAGTTCCACGGCTCGGCGGCAGCAGGCGACCGCTTCGTCCAACTTCCCTTGGTTCCTCAGGACATTGCCCAGGTTGTAGTGCGCCAAGGCATAGTCCGGCTTCAATTCCAGCGCGCGGCGGTAGCAGGCGACGGCTTCGTCCAACTTCCCCTGTTCCTTCAACGCATTGCCCAGGCTGTTGTGGGCCTCGGCATAGTCGGGCTTCAGTTCCAGCGCTCGGCGCCAGCAGGCAATCGCTTCGTCCAGCTTCCCCTGCTCCTTCAACGCAATGCCCAGGTTGTTGTGGGCCAAGGCATAGTCGGGCTTCAGCGCCAGTGCCCGGCGGTAACAGGCGACGGCTTCCTCCGGTTTCCCCTGCTCCTTGCAGGCATTGCCCAAGTTGTTGTGCGCCTCGGCAAAATCAGGATTCAATTCCAGCGCGCGGCGGCAACAGGCGACGGCTTCATCCAGCTTCCCTTGCTCCCTCAGGACATTGCCCAGGTTGTAGTGCGCCAAGGCATAGTCCGGCTTCAATTCCAGCGCCTGGCGGTAGCAGGCGACGGCTTCGGCCAGCTTCCCCTGGTCCTTCCAGGCATTGCCCAGGCTGTGGTGGAAGACCGCGGTGGTCCGTTTCAAGCCGATCGCCCGGCGAATGTGCTCGACGGCAACCGCGTGCTGGCCCATTTGGGAAGCAATCACGCCGAGCAGATGCAGTGCGTCGGGTTGATTCGGCTCGATCGCGAGAATCTGCCGATAGATCTGCGCGGCCGCTTGCAGCCGACCGCCTTGATGGTGCTGGATCGCAGTCAGCAATGCTTCGGAAATCGTTGCCATGCGGCCTATTGGGGCGGCAGGAAGGACCGCCCCTATTTTTCCACCTGCCGGTTGTCCTGATCGACGTGGACAATGATCGGCCGCAGCGCGCGGGCCTCTTCCGACGTGACGGCGCAATAGGCGATGATGACCACTTTGTCGCCGCGCACGCCCAAGCGGGCCGCCGGACCGTTCAACAGCATGGTGCCCGAGCCGGCCGCCGCCTCGATCGCATACGTTACCAGACGCTGGCCGTTGTTGAGGTTCAACACATGGACCTGTTCACCGGGCAACAGGTCGGCGGCGGCCATCAAATCGCCATCGATGGCGATACTACCTTCGTAGTCCAGATCGGTGCCGGTCAGAGTGGCACGATGGATCTTGGACCTCAACATGAACCGCTGCACGCAACTACCTCCCACCCAGACAGGGGCCAACCCCGGGGCATGGCCCAGGAAAACTTACCGAGAATCGCTCTGTCCAGTATGGCACGGCGGCGGCAGATTTTCAACGAGCGCGAAAAAAGGCGGAAGGGGGTCTCGCAAAAGACCCGCCTTCCGCCTACCGTAGTCCGTGGAACCCTGGGCCGGCCGTCAGCCCTGCATCGGCGGGGGGACGGGAGATGGGGCGAGCGCCGTGCCCCGGGGCGGACCGGTTCGCGCGCTTACTTGCCCGCCGGCGAATCGCTGGCCGGCGCCTTCTTCTTGCTAATCTTCTTTTTCGGATAGATCGTCTTGAACTCGTCCAGCGTGAGGTAACCCTTGTTGTCCTTGTCGGCCGTCTTGAAGGTCTTCTCGGCATTGGCCTTGGCCTTGGTGCTCTTGACGATGGCGGTGTACTCGTCCAACGTCAAATGACCGTCGCCCGCCTTGTTCAATTCCTTGAACTTCTCCTCGGCGGTTGGCTTGGCCTTCTTGGCGGGCGCTTGGGCATACACGACGCCGGCAAAAACGCCAGTCGCCAACACCAGGCTCAGTAACACACGAATCATCGTCACACTCCTGCAAAAGGGAAGGAATCGGGAAATGTCCATCAGCCACAGCTACAGTATCTATAAACCCGACACCCGCGGCAAGGTTCCGCGGCCGGCGGCGGCTGATTTTTTCCCGCAAACATCTTGCCAACCAACAAGCCTCTGCGGCGCAACCCTTTGGGAGAAAAGAAGTTGGGCCAGTTTTTCCGAGCCGGCGGGGCCCGCCAGGTTGCGCAATAAAAGTTGCTCTTGCCGGGATGTGAATCCCTTGCCGCAGGCAAAACGGGCCTGCGGGGGATCTATCTGTCATGCCCAGCAGGGATGACAACCAAAGGCTCAGACATGCGAGCCCAATTTGGTCATCGGCGGATTGCTGTCGATGATCTCGCCCGTTTCCGAAACCGTCAAATAATAGGACGAGCCGATGCGGGGAGCACTCATCACGGCGAACGAGGTGCTCGCTTCGGACTGCTCCCAAATATTGACCCGGTAATGGCCGTTGTGGTGCCGGGACACTTCTACACGGTCCAGACGAGGCGGCTTGCCGATCTTCGCCAAGACCTGGGCCTTGATCTTCTCGGTGTGATTGGGCGCCGCCACGGGTTCTTCTTTCTTCGGGGCGGCCTTTTTGGCCTCTTCCATCTTATCCTCCCGTTAGTCAATGGTGATGCCGACCATTATAGCACAGCTTCGCATGGTCCGTAATGCCTCGACAACTGCTTGGGATCCCGGGAAATCGCGGTTGGCGGTTGCCGCGTTCCTTTTCCTGGCCCTGTCGGCCAGTACGAATTCAGTCATAATAAAAGGATGCGCGCGATCGTGGCTGCCTGGTGGAATCGTCCGTGCGGCGGACGCGAGGTCTTGACGTTGGCCTTGCCGCTGATCATCTCCACGCTCTCGTGGACGGTGATGAACTTCATCGATCGCATGTTTCTGCTCTGGTATTCCCGCGACGCCATGGCGGCGGCGCTGCCGGCGGGCGTGCTGCAATTCGCCGTGCTCTGCCCGCTGCTGGGGGTGGCCTCCTACGTCAACGCCTTCGTAGCCCAGTACCAGGGCGCCGGCCGGCCGGCGCGGATCGGGCCCATCGTGTGGCAGGGAATCTGGATCGGCCTGCTGGCCACGCCGCTCATGCTGGCCTTGATTCCCCTGGCGCCGTTGCCGTTCGCCCTGGCCGGCCACACCCCCGCGGTGGCCCGCCTGGAGACCGTTTTCTTCCAGATCCTCAGCCTGAGCTCCGGGGCCATGGTCATCGCCGCCGCGCAGTCGTCGTTCTTTACCGGCCGCGGCGCCACCCGCGTGGTCATGCTGGTCGATTGCTCGGCGACGTTGCTCAATGCGGTGCTCGACTATGCGTGGATCTTCGGCCACTGCGGTTTCGCGGCCCACGGCATCGCCGGCGCCGCCTTGGCCACCACCACGGCGGAATGGACGCGCGTGCTGCTCTATGCGGCCATCATGATGCGGCCCGCCTATCGGCAGACCTATCGCCTGGCGGCCGGTTGGCGGCCGAGCCTGCCCTTGATGCGACGATTGTTGCGATTCGGCGGTCCCGGCGGGCTGCAACTTTTCATGGAAGTGGCCTGCTTCACCGGCTTCATCCTGTTGGTCGGCCGCTTGGGTCCCGACGCTATGGCGGCCACCAACCTGGCCTTCAACGTCAACGCCATGGCCTGGATGCCGGTCGTGGGACTGGGGATTGCCGTCACCACGCTGGTCGGCCAGCAGTTGGGTGGAAATCGTCCCGAACTGGCGGCCCGCGGCACCTGGACCGCGCTGGTGCTGGCACTGGGCTACATGGGCACGATGGCGCTGCTCTATCTGTTGACGCCCGATCTGTTTCTCTTCGGCCACGCCTTGGGGACGGCGCCGGCCACGTTCCGGCCGCTGCGGAACATGACGGTGGTGCTGTTGCGGTTCGTGGCGGTCTATTGCCTGTTCGACGCCATGAACCTGGTTTTTTCCAGCGCCATCAAGGGGGCCGGCGACATGCGGTTCGTCTTTTTCACCACGCTGGTGATGTCGCCACCGCCGGTGCTGGCCACGTGGTGGGGGATCACCTATCGCGGCTGGGGTCTGATGGGCTGCTGGACGGTCATCACCCTCTGGGTCTGCGGCCTGGGCCTGATCTACGGCGCCCGTTTTCTCCAGGGCCGCTGGCGGCACATGCGGGTCATCGAGCCGGAGTTGCTGGCAACCGACCCGCCGGTTTTGCACGAGCCGGCGGCGCGGACGTAGTCGTCGGCCACCGTTCCGGAGCGCGGAGGAAGCCAACGTTGATGGATACTTCAAAGTGGGAGCCGCGCGTGCTGGTCGTGTGCGGCACAAGCGTCACCAACGCGCGGTCCACATCGCCAGCGGGAACGCTCAAGATCAGACCGGGACGCGTTTTGGCCGCCATGCCAAGGTCCACCAGCCACACCTCGCCCCGCGACGGGTTAGGAGACATCGGCCGCCTCGCTGCGGTCGAGTTGCAGGAAGAGTTCCTCCGCGGCGCCAACAAGTTGCTCGTCGGACAGAGGAGAGACGTCGAGCGTCAGGGTGCGCCGAAGAATTTCGCCGGCCAGTTCCCGCTTGTCGCCGTCGGGTAACAGGTCAAACGTGTGCAACATTTGCTGGACTTGCGCGGTCATTGCGTGGGTTCCCTCTTTTGTAATCCTACCGCAGGCAAGGCCTATCCGTCAATTCACAAGCCATTGCCAGTTATTGACGAAACCAAGGGTGTGTTAACTGCTCCCCCGATTTACGTAGTGGATCGCATATTTGGGCTGGCGGCTGATGTGGCGTTGGACGGTCATCACCCTCTGGGTCTGCGGCCTGGGCCTGATCTACGGCGCCCGTTTTCTCCAGGGCCGTTGGCGGTACATGCGGATCATCGAGCCCGAGTTGCTCGTGGCGGACAGGCGGGTTTTGCGCGGGCCGGCGGGGAGGGGGTAGGGACCGGGCACCTTTGAAGTCCCCCATGCCGGCGTTCCCGGCACTCGGAATGGCGAAGATAATTGCGTGTGGAGTCGTTGTCAAACATGACCGGCAAAACAAAAACGACTTCCGACCCCGTTCATCCCCACCGAAGTGATGATTGGGCACTGCGGCCGGTGAATAAGATCCTGTGCGACGA